>NZ_JBMDKC010000049.1:0-42404 GCF_057809515.1 Bacillus sp. FG16 | reverse complement strand
AAAGCTAAAGAAGAAGAGAGAGCGCAAGAAATAGCAAAAGCTAAAGAAGAAGAGAGAGCGCAAGAAATAGCAAAAGCTAAAGAAGAAGAGAAAGCAAGAGAAATAGCAAAAGCTAAAGAAGAAGAAGAGAAAGCAAGAGAAATAGCAAAAGCTAAGGAAGAAGAAAGAGCAAGAGAAATAGCAAAAGCTAAAGAAGAAGAAAGAGCGAAAGAAGTATCAAAAAACAACATACAGTCTGCTAAACGTGAATTAACGGTAGTAGCGACAGCGTATACTGCTGATCCAAGTGAAAATGGTACATATGGTGGACGCGTTTTAACTGCGATGGGGCATGATTTAACGGCAAATCCGAATATGAGAATTATCGCAGTCGACCCGAAAGTAATCCCATTAGGATCTAAAGTATGGGTAGAAGGTTATGGAGAAGCTATCGCTGGTGATACTGGAAGCGCAATTAAAGGTAATCGTATTGATGTATTAATGGGGTCAAAAAGTAAAGCTATGAATTGGGGAAGAAAAACTGTTAAAGTAAAAATTTTATAGTAACTATAATGATCCAAATAGAAGTCAGTTCTCTTTATTGAGGCTGGCTTTTATTTTTTTAGTGGAATTATAATAGGATTTTTAAATGACTTACTAATAAACCTGTAATAAAACATAAAAATTGTCTCATGTTTAGAAAAACTATTAAGAATGAGGTAAGGAAGTAGAACAGAAGGTTATTGAGAAGTAGAGAAGAATAGTATGTTGAAAACGAAGGGTTAACGTATAATGAAATATATAAATCGGATCAAATCGTTTACTAAACACGTTCACTCATAATAGTGTAATTAAGTTCAAAGGATAGGTGTATTTCATGAAAGAAGTAAGAGAATATATTGAAACAAAGAAACAAGGTGTATTGGAGTTGCAAATAAAAGAAACGGAAGAAAAGTTAGGTGCTGCTTTCCCAAATCAATATAGGGATCTTATTAAATTAGTTAATAATGCTGAAATAGGGGTATGGATGCTATATCCGATTAAAGATAATAGAAATGTAACGAAAACTTGGGATGATATAGTTAGACAAAACATTGACATGAGAGATGAGTCTATGCCAGAAAATCTTATCATAATTGGTGACGATGGTTCAGGGGATAAATTGTGCTTTAAAATAAATAATGGAAAAACGGATGATAAAATATATATTTGGTATCACGCGGATGACGAAATGGAAGAAATATCTCCGAGTTTAAAAGAATTTATTATGGAAACTATTCAGGAAGACGATGTTTTTTAGTCTTAATTATTATCATTTTGTGAATCATTCTTATAAAAGGCGAGGATAGAATATGACAATAGAATTATATGGCGCACATTGTAATGAGCGGAAAGGGTATAGAGTAATTGAAGGAAGAGGTTCATATAATCATTACTTTGGCGGTCAAGATTGTAATTTGCCAGTATGTAAGTTATGCGGTGAGAAGATGCATCAAATTCTCTGTTTTGATTTAAAAGATGGGAGACTTGCTGAACTTAAAAGTAATGAACTAAATATTTTACCATTCGTTTCATGCTTGAACTGCGCGATGGTGTGGGAACCGCAATATTTTCAGTTAAGTGATGGAGGTAAAACAGTTCAAATCATAAAGCAGCAAAATACAGAAGAATGGATAATGGAAGAGGAAGATAAGTTACCAGTTTCATTACCAAAAACAACGGTAAAGCTTATAAATATGAAAAATGAAGATATACCTACAGATGAAGATAGTTACTGGGAAGCTTTTGACTTGTTCGGTTCTGAATATGTATGTAGATTATTAGGGGCACCATTATATGCGGATCTTCCAGAGCATTTGGCGTGTCCAACTTGTTCTAAAGAGATGAAGTATGTTGCTACAATTACACAAGATATCGAGGAACGCGGACTTATTTCAGTAGTTGATTTCCAGTTTGGGGAAATGAATATTTATTTTTATTTATGTCAAGATTGTTCAATTATAAAAACGGAAACACAAAGTACATAACAAGACTAACATATTATATTAGTCTTGTTTTTGTATCGCAACATCATTAAGAATCGCATCAAATATATCTTTTTGCGTAAAGTTATCTGTAAAAATAGTTTCTCTGGCAACCTCAATTGTATCGTGCGGATTATACCATTTTTGGAGGGAATCTTCACCAAATTCATATCGTTTGTCCCTTGTGTTATGTCGTCTAATAGTTTCCTCTAATGATAAATCAAAATAATATGTAAATGCATTTTCATCAAAATAACGAATTAATTCTTTTAACATCTCACCATACCTACGACTGTCCAATATACCTTCTAAAATAACAAATTCACATTTTCCTTTTCCGTACTTTGTAATTTCAAATAGTAAATTATGTGATAAATTACCCATTGTGTCGTGTACTCTAAGCATATCTCTACGCACAACATCCTGTGATACTAAAAGTGTACCTTGTCCGAAATGTTCTTGTAGTTGCTTTGCAATCGTTGTTTTACCACTTGCGGAGTTTCCTCTAAGAATGATTAAAGTGGATGTAAGTATAGGTTTAGACATAATGTATTCCCCCAACGGTATTAATTATATAGAAAATTTTAACAAATAAAGTGAGGAAAGTGTATAATTAATATGATGAATATTTAAGGAGGGGATTAGATGGGGGATATATTAAAAAATGCACAACCTATATGGAAACGGACTTGGTTTCGTTATCTAGGGGCATTTTTTATTGTTCAGTTACTGTTTATTTTGTGTGAAATAACTGCGTGGGCACCAAACTTTAGACCAGGCGGAGAGTTTTTTAATAGAATATTAAATTCTCAATTTTTCACAGAATGGTTCACACTCTATACAATCCGGCAATTTAATGTATTTACAGCATTTTTTGCGATTACATTACTACCATATGCATTAGTAGGTGCAATGAAAGATATAATATCAAGAAAAAATATAAAAGAATAATAGAGGTATAATATGCTATTTCAAAAAGAAGGGTTATTGATTAGATACGTAATGGAAGATGATGTATCTATCATTTCTAAATGGTTAACGGACCCAGAAGTCCTGCAGTATTACGAAGGACGAGATAATCCGCAATCTGTAGAAAAGGTGCTTGATCATTTTATACATAATCCAAACAGTAATGAAAATAGATGTTTAATAGAATTTGATACCGTTCCGATTGGTTACATACAAATGTACCCAGTTGATTCAGAGTGGAAAGCGATATATGGCTATAAAGAATCACAAAATGTATGGGGAATGGATCAATTTATCGGTGAACCAGCCTATTGGGGAAAAGGAATTGGACAAAAACTCGTTCAGGCAGCAATTACATACATTATGGGTGAAATGGGAGCAGAAGCAATCGCAATGGATCCGAAAGTAAATAATGAACGAGCGATAAAGTGTTATGAAAAATGCGGATTTAAAAAAGTAAAGATTTTAAAGGAACATGAGCTGCATGAGGGGAAACTAGAAGATTGTTGGATGATGGAATATAAACAATTATAATGAATATGAAATGGCTTATATAAACGAAGGGAGCTGTGGGAAATGAAAAAAGCATTAATCGTAATTGATGTACAAGCGGGTATGTATACAGCTGGAATGCCAGTACATAATGGGGGAAAATTTTTACAAACATTGCAAGAGCTTATTGGGGAATGTCGTTCAAATGATATTCCAGTTATTTATGTCCAACATAACGGTCCTAAAGACCATCCGTTAGAAAAAGGTACGGATGGATGGCGAATCCATGCAACAATCGCTCCGCAAGAAGGGGATGATATTGTTGAAAAGACGACGCCAGATTCATTCCATAAGACAAACTTAAGCGAAGTGTTACAAGAGAAAGGAATTGAACACGTTATTCTTTCGGGAATGCAAACAGAGTATTGTGTAGATACGACAACGCGCAGAGCATGTAGTGAAGGATATAAAGTAACGTTAGTTAGTGATGCGCATAGTACATTTGATGCAGAAGTGTTACGTGCTGAAGATATTGTGAAACATCATAACGCAGTATTGGGAGCGTTTGCGGATGTTGTTGCATTAAAAGACTTGAAAGTGGCTGCCTCTAAATAAGAGGCAGTTTTTTATTAGAAAAATAGCGTCAAATATTGTTGGTAAGTCGATATTTTGAAATAATCGTTTATATAATTTCACGTACCATAATAAAAATATACAAAAAAGGAGCACCACATAATTAAAAAGGGTGCTCCTGCATTAAAATGTTACTTTTTCTTGTCTTTATCCAATATATTTTGTTCTTCAGCAAACTCCGTACCATATGCAAAGCGGCGATTAATACGAATGTTATCATTGTTGTGCCTTGTATGAGAGTTAGAGAAGCGATGAACGATTACTTCAGATAAAGTGAAGACGATGGCAGAAAGGATACTGCCCCATGCAATTTGCATATAGTTGTCTAATAAAATATTACCGAAAATCCATACGCTTAAATATGTTAATAAGAAATCCGACATAATGGCACCAGTATTGCCAATTCGATTTAAAATAATTTTATCAACGAACATGTAGGATACGATTGTAACAAAGAGACTGAATGAAATAATTTGAACAAACGTTGCAGGGAAAAATAAAGCAAGCCCAATGCTAAATGCGATAATGCACGATATAAACTTGATAAGCACTACTGTGAAATCATTCAAAATTTACACCTCCGATTTATACATAGTTTTGCAATAAATTCTGGAGTTCATACATTGTAACGGATTTATTTACATAAAACTTTTTCATGTTCGGAATTTAGTCTAAATATTATAAAAATAACGAAAAAATGTTATAGTAAAATGAGAGTGTATGACATTTTTAGGTAAGGGGGAATCCAGGATGTGGATTACTTCAGAAGTAGAAATTCCAGATGAGTTAATTGATCACATTGAGCAAGGAAAGTTAGTGTTATTTGTTGGAGCGGGAGTTTCTATGAAAGGGAAATCAAACTTACCGAATTTTGATGATTTAGTTGATGAAATTGCAAAAACGTTATATGTCGAAAAACGTGAAATAACAGAACCACATGATTATTATCTTGGTAAAATTGCGAAAACAAAAGATGTACATCAAGTCGCAAGAGATCTTGTTCATATAGAGAAATCAAAACCGAATCCATTGCATTATGCAATTCCAAGGTTATTTCCGTTAGATACAGATATCCGCATTGTAACAACAAATTTTGATCAACATTTTACAACTGCAATTAAAGAAATAAATAGAGATATCAATGTTTATTACGCTCCAGCTTTACCGACTGGGAGAGCTTTTAAAGGTCTTGCTTATATACATGGTAATGTAGAACAGGAGAAAGAGGCTTTAATTTTAACAGACGGTGATTTTGGAAGGGCTTACTTAACGGAAGGGTGGGCGAGAAGATTTTTAGTCGATCTATTCTCAAATTACACCGTTTTATTCGTTGGATATAGTCATAATGACCCAGTAATGAAATATTTAGCAACTGGTTTACCACCAAGTACAAGACGATTTGCTTTTGTCGCACAAGGAGAAAATACGTACCACTGGGAACATTTGGGGATAAGACCGATTGTGTATCCGAATAAAGTGAATAATCATCAATCCCTCGTAAAAGCGGTAAAACGCTGGGCGGAATTAATGGGTGATAATTATATTACGAAAAGAATGCGTATTCGGGATATTGTAACGGTTCCCCCGTCAGTAGAACAGGAACAATTATCATACATAAAGCAATCAATTAAAAAAATTGAAACAGTTCGTTACTTTGTGGAATTTGCTCATGATTATGAATGGGTCGAATGGTTAGAAGCAGAAGGTAAATTACAAAATTTGTTTATGCTTACGCCAAACTATAATGAAGTAGATGAATTACTTGCAGAATGGTTAGTGGAACAATTTCTTTTTAGTCATCAGAAAGAATTATTTCAATTAATTTATAAAAACTATTCTAAAATATCACCGTTATTATGGAGAACAATTTGTAACTACTTAAACGAAACGAAGAGTAAGATGGACCCATTGTTGTTTGCCAGGTGGACACTCCTTTTATTAGAAACTGCTGAAAAAGATAGTAGCTCTATAGAAAAGATTTCAAAGTTACTGCAAAAATGTTCTTTTCCTGAGCATAAGGAAATTGCGTTATTGTTACTAACGTTTATTTTAGACGGAAAATTGAAGTTGAAACGTGTAAGAAAATGGGGAAATGATACGCAAGAAGCAATAGAACTCGAGGAATCGAGTCGCTTACCAGTATCAACATTTTCTCATGTGGAGCAAATTTGGAACGAAAAGATGAGGCCATATATCGCCTATTATGCTGTTCCAATTATGATGATCGGATTAGAAAAATTGAGAATGTTGTCGTTAAGACAAACGGCACTGAAAAAAAGAAATACGGAAGATGTAGAAAAAGAGTTTCATCAAAATGATCTTGCATTTTTAATACAAATTGTAAAAGAGTGTCTAACTTATTTATGTGAAAACAATGAGAAAAAAGCGGATTATTATATTACAGAAATGATAGAAGCGAATAGTGTACTTCAAAAGCGAATTGCAATTGATGCGATGAATAAAAATATTTTTGTTCGTGTAGATGACAAAATGAAATGGTTGTTACATGAAGGACTTCTTTTAGATTTCACTTATAAACACGAAGTTTTCCAACTTTTAAAAAGTCATTATGCAAATTGTTTGGAAAAAACAAAAGAAGAAGTCACTCGAACTGTAATAAAGCGTCTTACAGAAGAGAGAGTATTTGATGCATGTCTGATATTAGACTTATTATTCAAGTGTGATTCAAATAGTCCATCTACGGCAAATGGGTATGAGTTAATGAAGCAAAAGCATCCTCATTTTCATTCTGAACAATACAGTGTACAAAAGAAAGAGGATACAGCGCAAAGCATTACTTGTAATGTAACAGCTGACGGATTATTGCAGCTGAAAGATTTTGAAATTATGAAGCAAGTTCGGCAATTTTCGCAAGATGGTGTTTTTGAACAACGCCATTTTTTAGAGATGTTATCAAAAGCATGTAAATTGAATACAGAGTGGAGTATTTCATTCGCATATCAATTAGTAGGAGTGCAAGAAATAAGTAATGAAGTATGGTTTGTTTGTATTAGAGAATGGCGAAATAACCGAGGATTGACAAATGATCAAATCCAAAAAATTATTCCGCTATTGCAGAAATTTGTTAGAAATACTGCTTTTCATTGGTTAATTAGTAGTTTTCTATATGAAATTAGTAATCGACTAGAAGAGTTAGAAGAGAATAGTATACGTGTTGTAAAACGCTTTGCTTTTTCAGTGTTTCCTCAAGTTATGAAGAGTGATACGGATTTTAAGCTTGGAAAACAAGATTTTTACAATGAATCAATTCAGCATCCTGTTGGAAAAATGACGGCTGTATTATTAAAGTTGTTATCATATGATCATTTATACGATCGTAATGTATATGAATATTTATTTTTATTTGAAGAACAAGTAAGAGTTAATTCGGAACGAACAAACTTTATGTTTGCTCGTTTAATAGCAGATATTACATTTCTATACCATATTGAAAAACAATGGTGCCGGAAATATTTGTTACCATACTTAGATTTAAAAAAACAAAATGAAATTACGGAATATGCATGGGCGGGCTTATGTTACACTCAAATAAATTTACCTTTATTTACAGAAATGAAGCGTTTTATTAAGTATGCGATAGAACATTTGGAAGTATTACATCCGCATACGAGGGAAGCTTTCTTGAAGTGGCTTAGCTTTGTATTTATTAAATGTGTACTATATTGGGAGCAAAAAACAGATTGGTTATACCCTTTACTCGTATTAGAAAATGAAGAAAATAAAATTAAATTTATGCAGTTTTTATGCTATTACGTCAAAACATTAAGTGTAAAAGAACAACAAAAATTTTGGACAGCTTGGCTCAGTGTATTTTTGCGAGAACGACCAAAAATGGGTGAGATAACAGTGAGAGAATATGTAATGCTTTTACGTATTATTTTATACATGGATGAAATATTAGAAAAAGGATTATGTATTATGTCTCGTGCATTTTCAAGTGTAAATGGTAAATGTACAGGTGAGGAAATGAAGCAGTTATTGATTGAAATGCTTCATAAGAAAGAAAGTATGAAAGCGCATAAAGAAATGTTTGCAAATGTGTTTTTTATTTTACTACAAACATGTCAAGAAGTCGTTTTATTTGAAAAAGAAATCATAAAAATAAAAGAATTATTAGTTCAGTATGGAGTAGAGGAATATGTTTTACATTTACTAGAAAATGAAATAATTCGCATAGGAATTGTAATGGGTGATTTACAAGAAGAATTATAGGACGAAAGTGGAATTTTAAAAAATATATAAAAAGTTGTTGACAGTGTTTTGAAAAGCGTTCTATAATACGAATCATACTTATTCAATTTCAAAAACATTTGAATAAACAAAGTGCAATGAAGAGATCACAGTAGTGGTTAGTCTTACTGTAACAGAGAGCTGGTGGTTGGTGTGAACCAGTACAGGGATAATCATGAATTACAGTCTTGGAGCATCTTTTTCGTAATAAAGATAGTTTGTCTTTATTACGAAAAAGCGGTCAATTGATCGTTAACAGTGAAGAGAGGTAGACAGAAAGTTAGTCTACAACTAGGGTGGTACCGCGATAAATATCGTCCCTACTGATTTATTCAGTAGGGACTTTTTGTATTTTAGTGGTCCAACTTGAAAATAAAATAGTCATGCATTGAAAGGAAAAGCAGTAGTTGTTGTTTCCCTGTAACAGAGAGCTGGTGGTTGGTGCGAACCAGTACAAAAACAAGAGCGAATTACAGTCCTGGAGCATCTTTTTCGTAGTAAAGATAGTATTGTCTTTATGAAGGGAAAGACGGTCAGATGATCGTTAACAATGAAGAGAGGTAGACGAAAGAAGTCTACAACTAGGGTGGTACCGCGATAAATATCGTCCCTACTGATTGGATCAGTAGGGCTTTTTTGTACAAAAAAGTGGCTTTTTAACTAGTAGTTCATGTCTTTGTACGAATTATTAGTTTAAAATAAGAAGAGGTATCGATTCCACTATAAATTTGTATAATTAACCAGTTCAGAAAATAGAGAATCTTTTATTCTCTTACTATACTTTTAAAACATTAGAGGAGGATTTCCAAATGGCAAATCATGAATTAGATCAATTACGTAAACAGGTAGATGAAATTAACTTACAACTATTACACCTTTTAAACAAACGTGGTGAAATCGTTCAAAAAATTGGAGAACAAAAGCAAGTACAAGGTACGAAACGCTTTGATCCAGTACGTGAGCGTGAAGTACTTGATATGATCGCAGAGCATAACGAAGGACCATTCGAAACATCAACAGTTCAACATATTTTCAAAACGATTTTCAAAGCAAGCTTAGAGTTACAAGAAGATGATAACCGTAAAGCGTTACTAGTATCACGTAAAAAGAAACAAGAAAATACAATCGTTGATGTAAAAGGTGAATTGATTGGAAACGGAACACAAACGTTCATCATGGGACCTTGTGCAGTAGAAAGCTTAGAGCAAGTTCGTCAAGTAGGGCAAGCGATGAAAGATCAAGGCTTAAAATTAATGCGCGGTGGTGCATTCAAACCGAGAACATCTCCATACGATTTCCAAGGTTTAGGAGTAGAAGGACTACAAATTTTACGCCAAGTAGCAGACGAGTTCGACTTAGCAATTATTAGTGAAATTTTAAATCCGAACGATGTTGAAATGGCATTAGACTACGTTGATGTAATTCAAGTTGGCGCACGTAACATGCAAAACTTCGATTTATTACGAGCTGTAGGTAAAGTTAACAAACCAGTATTATTAAAACGTGGATTAGCAGCAACAATTGATGAGTTCATTAATGCAGCGGAATACATCATTGCGCAAGGTAACGATCAAATTATTCTTTGTGAGCGTGGTATCCGCACATACGAAAGAGCAACACGTAACACATTAGACATTTCTGCAGTACCAATTTTAAAGAAAGAAACACATTTACCAGTTATCGTTGATGTAACACATTCAACTGGACGCAGAGATTTATTATTACCAACAGCGAAAGCGGCACTTGCAATTGGCGCAGATGCAGTAATGGCTGAAGTTCATCCAGATCCAGCGGTTGCATTGTCAGATTCTGCACAACAAATGGACATTCCAGAATTCCATAGATTCATGGATGAGTTAAAAGGTTTCAAAAATAAATTATCTTAATTCCATATCATATATGCGTTGAAGAGGAAACAGTAGTGCTTATCTCACTGTTAAAGAGAGCTGATGGCTGGTGTAAATCAGTACAAAGGTAAGCATGAATTACAGCCTTGGAGCATCTTTCCCGACAACTTATGGAGGGGAAGACGGTCAAACGATCGTTAAAGAAGAAGAGAGGTAGACGACAGTTGTCTACAACTAGGGTGGTACCGCGATAAACATCGTCCCTACTGAGCGCTCAGTAGGGACTTTTTTGTACAAAAAAATAGTAAAGGGGCAAGAGAAATGAGATACATTACAGCTGGAGAATCACATGGACCGCAGTTAACAGTTATTTTAGAAGGTGTACCAGCAGGTTTGACACTTACGGCGGAACATATTAATAAAGAATTATTAAGAAGACAAAAAGGTCATGGACGCGGAAGACGCATGCAAATTGAAACAGATACAGTTGAAATTGTAAGTGGTGTTCGTCACGGGATGACACTCGGATCACCGATTACGTTAATTGTAAAAAACGATGATTTCAAACATTGGACGAAAGTAATGGGTGCAGAGCCAATTTCGGAAAAAGAAAGTAAAGACATGAAACGTACAATTACAAAACCACGTCCAGGACATGCGGATTTAAATGGAGCAATTAAATATGGCCATCGTGATATAAGAAACGTATTAGAGCGCTCATCTGCAAGAGAAACGACAGTTCGTGTAGCTGCTGGTGCAGTTGCAAAACAAATTTTAAGCGAATTAGGCGTAAAAATTGCAGGACATGTTCTTGAAATTGGTGGAGTAAAAGCAAAACATATTTCAAACTTACTGATTGAAGAAATTCAAACGATAACTGAAAACTCACCAGTTCGATGTTTAGATAAAGAAGTAGAGCAAGAAATGATGGATGCGATTGACAACGCAAAAAGTAGCGGAGATTCAATCGGTGGTATTGTGGAAGTCATTGCAGAAGGTATGCCAATTGGCGTTGGTAGTTACGTTCATTACGATCGTAAATTAGATGCAAAACTTGCTGGTGCAATTATGAGTATAAATGCATTTAAAGGTGCTGAAATTGGCGTAGGTTTTGAAGCGGCAAGACAACCAGGAAGTAAAGTGCATGATGAAATTCTGTGGGATGAAGAAAAAGGATACACGAGAAAAACGAATAATGCCGGCGGTTTAGAAGGTGGTATGACAACAGGTATGCCAATTGTCGTAAGAGGCGTTATGAAGCCAATTCCTACATTATACAAACCGTTAGCAAGCGTTGATATTGATACGAAGGAAGCATTCCAAGCGAGTATTGAAAGATCTGATAGTTGCGCAGTACCAGCAGCGGGTGTAGTAGCTGAATCTGTTGTAGCATGGGAACTTGCAGATGCACTAGTCGAACAATTCGGAAAAGATCGTATGGATTTATTAAAACAAAACATTATGCAACATAATAACTACGCGAAAGAATTTTAATAAAAAGGTGGGTTTAACGTGCAAGTAAAAGAGCAACTATCATCATTACAACCATATAAACCAGGTAAATCACCAGAACAAATGAAAGAAGTATACGGAGATCATTCGTTTGTGAAATTAGCATCGAATGAAAATCCATTCGGTTGTTCACCGAGAGTTTTAGAAGAGTTGCAAAAATCTTGGTTGGAACATGCTTTATATCCTGACGGAGGTGCTACAACGCTCCGTCAAACAATCGCGGATAAGTTGCATGTGCAATTAGAACAAGTACTTTGTGGTAGTGGTTTAGATGAAGTCATTCAAATGATAAGCCGTGCAGTACTTAAAGCAGGAGATAATATCGTAACGGCTGGTGCAACATTCCCGCAGTACCGTCATCATGCAATTATTGAAGGCTGTGAAGTGAAAGAAATTCCTTTAAATAACGGTGTATACGATTTAGACGAAATTTCGTCAGTGGTAAATAATAATACGAAAATCGTATGGATTTGTAATCCGAACAACCCGACGGGCACATATGTGAATGAGCAAAAATTGACTCAATTTATTGAAGGCATTAGTGAAAATACGTTAATTGTCATTGATGAAGCGTACTATGAATACGTAACAGCAAAAGATTTCCCTGAGACATTACCGCTTTTAGAAAAACATAAAAACATTCTTGTACTTAGAACGTTTTCTAAAGCATACGGATTAGCTTCTTTCCGCGTTGGATATGCGATCGGACAGGAAGAGCTAATTGAGAAATTAAATGTCGTACGTTTACCATTTAACGTATCTTCATTAGCGCAAAAAGCAGCTACGATTGCTTTTGGTGATGACGAGTTTATTGAAGAAATAGTTCGCGTGAATACAGAAGGATTACAGCAATACGAGAGTTTCTGTAAGGAAAACGAAATACCATTTTATTCGTCACAAACTAATTTCATCTTCTTACCGGTAGATAATGCTGGAGAGATTTATGAAGCTTGTGCACATGCAGGGTTTATTATTCGTCCATTCCCAAATGGTGTCCGTATTACAGTTGGAACAAGGGAGCAAAATGAAGGAGTGATTTCAGTGTTAAAACAGCACTTTGAAAATAAAAAAAGTAAGTCTCGAGATGAGGAAAATGCGTAAAAAGGTAGTATTAATTGGAACAGGTTTAATAGGAGGTTCTCTCGCCTTAGCAATTAAGAAAGAGCACGATGTAATGATAACAGGTTACGATATATTTCAAGAGCAAGTAGAGCGTGCAAAAGAATTACACGTAGTAGATGAAGTAGCAGTTGATTTACAACATGCATGTGAAGAGGCACATTTAATTATTTTTGCTTCTCCAGTTGAAGAAACGAAGAAGCTATTACACAAACTTGCGTCATTCCGTTTACGAGAAGATGTTATAGTGACTGATGTTGGTAGTACAAAAGGGTCTATTATGAGTGAAGCGGAAGCTTTATTTTCAAAGGAAGTTTCTTTCATTGGGGGACATCCGATGGCGGGTTCTCATAAAACGGGAGTTGAAAGCGCAAAGGCGCATTTATTTGAAAATGCATTTTACATTTTAACACCGATGAATCATGTACTAAATGAACAAGTGGAAGACCTTAAAGTATGGTTAAAAGGAACAGGATCTCATTTTCTTGTTTTAAATACAGAAGAACATGATTATGTAACAGGGATTGTTAGTCATTTCCCGCATCTTATCGCAGCAGGTTTAGTAAAGCAAGTTGAGAAACATGCAGGAGATAATCCGCTCATTCATCAACTAGCTGCTGGAGGTTTCAAAGACATTACACGTATCGCATCTAGTAGTCCGAAAATGTGGAGTGATATTGTAAAGCAAAATCGAGAGCATTTAATGGTATTATTAAAAGAGTGGATCTCTGAAATGGAAGGTTTATATAAGACAGTTTCTACCGGAGATGCAGGCGAGATTCAAAACTATTTTGCAGATGCGAAAGAATACCGTGATTCTTTACCAGTAAGAAAGAGTGGTGCAATTCCTGCCTATCACGATTTATACGTTGATGTATTAGATAAGGTGGGGGCATTGGCTCATATTACGAGTATTTTAGCGCGCGAGGAAATTAGTATTACGAACTTGCAAATATTAGAAGCGCGTGAAGGACTGCTTGGGGTATTACGTATTAGTTTCCAAAGGGAAGAAGATCGTATGAAAGCAAAGCTAGCGCTCGGAGAAGAAAAATACCAAACTTATGAAACAATTTAAATGAGAAGGTGAAAAACGTGAAAGAAAGAACAATACAACCTGTTAATAACGGATTGAATGGCAATATTACAATCCCAGGTGATAAATCCATTTCACACCGTGCTGTTATGTTCGGTTCGATTGCAGAAGGGAAAACAACAATTAAAGGTTTCTTGCCCGGTGCAGACTGTTTAAGTACGATTTCATGTTTTAAAGAAATGGGAGTAGAAATTACGCAAAACGGTGATGAAGTTACTGTAGTTGGTAAAGGATTAGAAGGTTTACAAGAACCGAAAGCTGTATTAGATGTTGGTAATTCTGGTACAACAATTCGATTAATGTCAGGTATATTAGCTAACACACCATTTTTCTCTTGCGTACAAGGTGATGAGTCTATCGCAAAAAGACCGATGAAGCGTGTAACAAACCCGTTAAAACAAATGGGTGCAAACATTGACGGCAGAGAAGAAGGAACATTTACACCGCTAACAATACGTGGCGGAGATTTAAAAGCAATTGAATATATTTCTCCTGTTGCAAGTGCACAAGTAAAGTCAGCTATTTTACTTGCAGGTCTTCGTGCAGAAGGTGTAACAGCTGTTACAGAACCACATATTTCACGCGACCATACGGAAAGAATGCTTGAAGCATTTGGTGTTAAAGTAACTCGCGAAGGGAAAACAGTGAAGCTATCAGGTGGACAAAAATTAACAGCAACAGACGTTCAAGTACCAGGTGACGTATCATCAGCAGCATTTTTCTTAGTGGCAGGCGCAATCATTCCAAATAGTAAACTAGTATTACAAAATGTAGGGATGAACCCAACTCGTACAGGTATTATTGATGTTTTAGAGAAAATGGGTGCAACGTTCACTGTAGAGCCAATTAACGAAGGCTCATCAGAACCAGCTGCAAACATTACGATTGAAACATCTTCATTAAAAGGAATTGAAATTGGCGGAGATATTATCCCAAGATTAATTGATGAAATTCCTGTTATCGCCTTAGCGGCAACGCAAGCAGAAGGAATTACAGTAATTAAAGATGCGCACGAATTAAAAGTAAAAGAAACGAACCGTATCGATACAGTTGTTGCGGAGTTAACGAAACTAGGAGCTCGCATAGAAGCAACTGATGACGGCATGATTATTTACGGGAAATCAGCTCTAAAAGGCAATACAGTAAATAGTTATGGTGATCATCGCATCGGAATGATGCTTGCGATTGCTGGCTGCCTGGCAGAAGGAAAAACAATTATTGAAGATGCAGAAGCCGTAGGTGTATCATATCCTACATTCTTTGATGAACTTCAAAAGTTAGCTAAATAATAAGGATGGAAAGCAGATACGTGATGTATCTGCTTTTTTTGTTAAAACGTCTTTGTAATTTCACTTACCGAACTACAAAAGTAAGAATTATGATACAATTCAAACAGGGAATGGAGGAGAATTATATGAATGTCATACAATTAAAAGAAGATAAGTTCAGAGAAGCATTACGTTTATCAGAATACGCTTTTCAATATAAAGTAGATGAGGAACGATTACAGCAGCAACTTACAAAGATGAAGGAAAGTCATGAAATATACGGCATTATGGAAGGGGAAGACTTAGCAGCAAAACTACATCTTATTCCGTTTCATATTTACATAGGTAAAGAAAAATTTAAAATGGGTGGCGTTGCAGGGGTAGCGACGTATCCTGAGTATAGAAGAAGTGGGTATGTAAAAGAGCTACTTCAACATTCACTTCAAACGATGAAAAAAGATGGCTATACAGTCTCTATGTTACATCCATTTGCGGTTTCATTTTACCGTAAATACGGCTGGGAACTTTGTGCGAATTTAGTCACATGTCATATGATTAAGAGCGATTTAGTGATGAAAAAACAAGTAAATGGAACTGTGAAACGTTTTAATAAAGAAAATCATCCAGAAGAGGTCGAAAAGCTCTATGAAGTATTTGCAGAACGTTTTTCAGGTATGCTAGTTCGAGAGAAGAACTGGTGGTTACAAGCGGTTTATGATGATTTAACATTAGCGATTTACTATGATGAAGATAAAACGGCAGCAGGTTACATGTTATACAAAATAGAAAACTATAAAATGACAGTAGAAGAATTTGTACCACTACATAATGAAGCACGAAATGGTCTGTGGAACTTTATTTGCCAGCATGATTCTATGATTAAAGAACTTGAAATGACAGTAAGTGAAAACGAACCGTTGTTATATTCATTGCAAGAGCCACGCGTGAAGACAGAAATAAAACCATATTTTATGGGAAGAATTGTAGATGTAGAGCAGTTCTTAAAACAATATGAGTTGAATTGGAACAATGTACAGCAAGAAGTGATCCTACACATTACAGACGCATTTGCTCCGTGGAATAACGTAACAGTGAGACTTGCAAATCATGAAATAACAATTGTAGAAGAAACAACGGAAAAAGGAATAAAACTGGATATAAATGCACTATCGGCAATAATGTTTGGTTATAAACGCCCATTAGAACTAAATGAACTTGAATTAATAAGTGGAAGTGACGAGGCAATACGGTCAATTGAGAATCTAGTACCAGTGCGTAAGCCATTTATTTATGATTTCTTTTAATTTGTATGTATGAAGGTGGGCTATCCTAAGTGAAATTTCGGGATAGCTTCCTCTTATATTGTGAATTTTTGTCGGTAAGTCAATATATCATGAGAATCGCTGATATAATTTTAAGTTGCGCCAATATATCCAGAAAGTCACTCATATAATTTCATTCACAAATAGAGGATAAAAAATCACAGTTATACTTTGTCACGCACTTGACTTTTAATTCATGTAATTTATAATTAAAAACGGAATGAATTTTCATTCCTGGAAATTGAGGTGGAAAAATGGCTAAAAACAAACAAGAGGATATTTTTGATGCTGCAATACAACTTTTTGCAGAACGAGGTTATGATGGTACAACAATTCCGATGATTGCTGAAAAAGCAAAAGTAGGCGCAGGTACGATCTACCGTTATTTTGAAAATAAAGAAGCGCTTGTTAATTCTTTATTTACGAAAAGTGTTTTACAACTATCGGAATTAATAAAAAATGATTTCCCGGTCGGTGCAAATATTCGTGAACAGTTTAGCCATACATACAACCGTTTATTTGAATTTGCGAGACAAAATGCAGATGCTTTTCTTTTTACAAATTCTCACTGTGATAGTTATTTTCTAGATGAACATAGCAATGAAATATTCGAGGACTTCATGGGTTTCTTCATGAACTTGATTGAAGATGGAATTGAAAAAGGTTTGCTTCGTCCATTACCACCAATTGCTTTAATTATTATTGTATATCAACCAATTGAAAAATTAATTAAAGTAATGGAAACAGGGCAGTTAGAATATACAGATGAATTAGTAAAGGAATTGGAAGAAAGTTGTTGGAATGCTATTAGAATCATTTGATTCTATAGCCTTATAAGGACAGGAATGAACATTCATTCCGTATTACCTAGTTTAATAAAGTTAATGAATAATTTAATAGAATGATAGGAATGAACGTTCATTCCAAAAGGATTTTCAAAAGAATAGGAATGAATATTCATTCCGCGTGTAAATTTCATAATGGGAGATGATTTAAATGAGCAAGTTAAAAAGTTGGAGAAGTTTATCTTTTCTATTATGGATAGTTATTACTATTACAATGGTTGTAACGATGCCTAATATGGATAAATTAGTGAAGGAAAAAGGGAAAATTACAATCCCTAATACAGAACAAAGCAGCATTGCTGACAAGATGATTAAAGAGATGGATAAAGAAGGGGTTGAAAAGTATGAAATTATAGCCGTTTTTAATAGTGGCAATAAGGCAGCTTTAACAGATGAACAAAAGAAGGAAATAACAAAAACGATCAACGCCCTGCAAAATGAAAAAGAGCAATTAGGAATTAAGGAAGTTGTTTCGCATTTAGATAATAAAGACTTGGAGAAACAATTAGTTTCTAAAGATAATACGACTATTTTAACGCAAATATCGATAGATAAAAAACATGGTGAAATATCAAAGGTTTCAAATAATCTTCATGAAAAGGTGCAAACGAAAGGGGTAAAAACGTATTTAACAGGAAGTGACTTAATAGCGGGTGATTTTCTTAAATCCTCTCAAGAGGGAGTGAAAAAGACAGAAGTTATTTCAATCATTTTCATTCTTGTAGTATTAATCCTCGTATTCCGTTCACCAGTTGTTCCGATTGTTTCTCTTCTTACAGTCGGTGTGTCGTATTTAGTTTCAATGGGGATTATTGCTCAGCTTGTAGATCAATTTAATTTCCCATTTTCAAACTTTACACAAGTGTTCGTAGTCGTCGTCCTCTTTGGAGTAGGAACAGATTATAACATTTTATTATATACGAGGTTTAAAGAAGAATTAAGTAAACAAGAAAATGCATTTTTGGCCACGAAAGAAACATTTAAATCGGCAGGTAAAACCGTATTATATAGCGGTATAGCGGTGCTAATTGGTTTTGCATCACTTGCGTTAGCGAGTTTTAAATTATATCAATCTACTTCAGCGGTAGCAATTGGTGTTTTAGTATTACTACTCGTATTAACGACTTTAAATCCATTTTTTATGGTGCTTTTAGGAAAAGGAATGTTTTATCCAGTTAAAACATTTAAAGGTCATGAGGATAGTCGCTTATGGGGATTCTTTGCGAAAAACTCAGTAGCAAGGCCATTTATCGCTTTAATCATCGTATTTTTAATATCGATTCCTTTCATATTAAAATACTCTAATACACTAAATTACAATGATTTATTTGAAGTAGATAATAAGTATGAATCAAAGATGGGTATTAACGTAATAGAGGATCATTTTCCGCCTGGTTTCTCTTCACCGAGTACATTAGTCATTCAATCTGATAAAAAGCTGGATGAAGGAACTTCTCTACAAATTTTAGACGAATTAACTGATAAAATTTCGAAAGTTAAAGGTGTATCAGAAGTATATGCACCGACACGTCCAACTGGTGAGAAGATAAAAGAATTATATTTAAATAAGCAAGCGGGAGAATTGAATACAGGATTAGGAGATGCCGATGGTGGCATAAAGGAAATTAATGATGGATTAACGGATGCGAAAAATAAAATGGGAAGTAATGATTCAAATAGTCTTGCGAATGTTCAAAAATTAATTGATGGAACGAACGAGGCGAAAAACGGGGTATCAGCATTAGGAACAGCTTTACATCAATTATCAAATGGCATAAACGACGGTGCACAAGGAGCACAGCAAATTGAGAGTGGCTTAGCTTCAGTAAACGAAAATATAAATGTTCTATCTAATGCAACGTCGCAGCTGCATGCTGGTTATGCACAGTTAGAAAAAGGTTTAAGCTCTTACGATCAATACTTCGGAAGTATTTCTCAAGCAATTGATGGTGCGAAAAAGGGATATGAACAAATTGAAATGTTAATGACCAATTTCGTTCAAACGAAACCAGAACTAGCGAATGATTCAAACATACAACAAACGATAGGAATTGCTAAAGAAGCTCAAAAACAATTAAATATACTTTCAAAAGAATTAAATCAATTAGCAACGCAGCATAAAGCAGCGATGAGTTCATTTAAAGAAGCGAATCAATCGTTACTGAAAGTGGATAACGGCTTAAAAGAAATGAACAATGGAATTAATAAGTTACAAAAGGGGGCAGCGGATCTTAAAAATGGATTAAATGAAGGTTCTGCAGGTTCAAAACAAATTGCGAATAAATCAGCTGAGTTACAATCTGGATTAACGAAAATAAACGATGGGCAAGGGCAACTTTTAACGGGCCTTAAAGACCTGCAGGAAAAGATGGGGCAATTACAATCTGGTTTATCTAAAAGTACAGAAGGGCTTGGAAAAGTAAGCAATGGCCTGCATGACGCGCAGAAATATTTAGGGGAGCTCAATGAATCGAAAAGCTCTGAGAAGTTTTATATTCCAAAAGAAGTGTTAGAGGGAGACGATTTCCAAAAAGCATTGAACACGTACATGTCACAAGATAGAAAGATTGCTAAAATGACCATCATTTTAGATGTAAATCCGTATTCAAAAGAAGCAATGCCGATTATTCAAGAAATCAATAAAACAATCGAGGGCACTGTAAAGGGAACGGAATTACATGATGCGAAAACAGCAATTGGCGGAACAACAGCTAGAAACGTTGATTTAAAAGAAGTAACAGGGCAAGATTTCTTACGTACAGCTACGATTATGTTAATTGGAATTGCGATTGTATTAATTGTAATTACACGTTCATTATTAAATACAATATTTATTATTGGCTCATTACTATTAGCGTACTTTGCATCGCTTGGTATAAGCGAACAAATTAGTGCACATGTATTACATGTAGAGTCATTAAGCTGGAATGTTCCATTCTTTAGCTTCATTATGATTGTCGCTTTAGGAGTGGATTATAGTATTTTCGTAATGATGCGCTATAACGAGATAGAAGGGGATTCGGTAACGAAAATTGTAACTGCATCTCGTCATATAGGAGGAGTTGTATTATCAGCGGCGCTAATTTTAGTAGGGACATTTGCAGCATTAATCCCTTCAGGTGTATTAACACTTATACAAGTAGCATCAGTTGTTGGCGTTGCACTATTACTATTAGCTTTAATCGTGATGCCGATATTGTTACCTGCTTTAATGGGATTAACGAGTAGATTGAAGAGTTATAAAGAAAAGATAATAAATACGAAATAAGTGAAGACTGTAGGGGATGATTTCTCTACAGTTTTTCTATATATAAAATTTCGAATGAAAAATGAATCCAATGTATTAAAGAATGAGAAGTGAATGGTTATATGAGAAAGAGGTCGATGATATACATACAATAGCTAGGGGAATGGATAAAAACTCTCCGATTTCATTATAGAAAGGTAATCAACCGTTGCTATTCATCCAGCTTCTACTATATAATAGCTATAGTCTACAATAATTGAGTCGTAATATGCGATTTTTTAAGACAATCGGTGAGAAAACGCTGAAATAAGCGGTATTAGTAGGAGGACACAAATGATTACAGTAAGTAACGTTAGTTTGCGTTTCGCGGATCGCAAATTATTTGAAGATGTTAACATAAAATTCACGCCAGGTAACTGCTACGGTTTAATCGGAGCAAACGGTGCTGGTAAATCAACATTTCTAAAGATTTTATCTGGAGAAATTGAACCATCAACAGGTGACATACATATTACGCCAGGTGAGCGTCTAGCAGTATTAAAACAGAACCACTTCGAATATGAAGAGTTCCCAGTATTAGAAACAGTAATTATGGGTCACACGCAACTTTACAAAGTAATGCAAGAGAAAAATGCTATTTACATGAAAGAAGACTTTAGTGATGAAGATGGAATGCGTGCTGCAGAACTTGAAGGTGAGTTCGCTGAGCTTAACGGTTGGGAAGCTGAGTCAGAAGCTGCAATCCTTCTAAAAGGTCTTGGTATTGGTGAAGATCTTCATGACAAAAAATTATCAGAATTGACTGGTGCAGAGAAAGTAAAAGTATTACTTGCTCAAGCATTATTCGGTAAACCTGATATTCTATTACTAGATGAGCCTACTAACCACTTGGACTTAAAAGCGATTCAATGGTTAGAAAACTTCTTAATGAACTTTGAAAATACAGTAATCGTTGTATCCCATGACCGTCACTTCTTAAATAAAGTATGTACGCACATGGCTGATCTTGATTTCGGTAAAATTCAACTTTATGTTGGTAACTATGACTTCTGGTATGAGTCAAGCCAATTAGCTTTAAAATTAACACAAGATGCTAATAAGAAAAAAGAAGAGAAAGTAAAAGAGTTACAAAACTTCATTGCACGCTTTAGCTCAAACGCATCTAAAGCGAAACAAGCAACTTCTCGTAAAAAATTATTAGATAAAATTACATTAGATGATATTAGACCATCATCACGTCGTTACCCATTCGTTGGCTTCACACCTGAGCGTGAAATAGGAAATGACTTATTAACTGTTGAAGGCCTTTCTAAAACAATTGATGGCGAAAAAGTGTTAGATAATGTGTACTTCACTTTAAATAAAGGTGATAAAGTTGCATTTATCGGTCGTAACGATATCGCGATGACAACATTATTTAAAATCCTTATGGGTGAAATGGAGCCAGATAGCGGTTCATTCAAATGGGGTGTTACAACATCTCAATCTTACTTCCCAAGAGATAACTCTAAATACTTTGAGAACAGTGACTATAACTTAGTTGATTGGTTACGCCAATTCTCTCCACAAGATGAGTCAGAAAGCTTCTTACGTGGTTTCTTAGGCCGTATGTTATTCTCAGGTGAAGAAGTTAAGAAGAACGTTTCTGTATTATCTGGAGGCGAAAAAGTTCGTTGTATGTTATCTAAAATGATGTTAAGTGGTGCGAACGTAATCACACTTGACGATCCAACGAACCACTTAGACCTTGAGTCTATCACTGCATTAAACAACGGTTTAATTGCTTTCAAAGGTACAATGTTATTCACATCTCATGACCATCAGTTCGTACAAACAATTGCAAACCGCATTATCGAAGTAACACCAAACGGTGTAATCGATAAAGAGGCAACTTACGATGAGTACTTAGAAAATGAAGAACTTCAAAAACAAGTAGATGCAATGTACAAAGGTCAATAATATATCATGAAAAAACTCGCTCTTTTTAGAGCGAGTTTTTTTGTCGAGAAAACATAACACCACTGGTGGGGTAAATGAATAATTATTCAAATATAATATTAGTGAACATGAGGATTTTTCATGTATGGAAGAGATGTAATGACTTTAAGATTTAGTTGAAGCAGGGGAATGTAAGGTGAGCAATATAATTAAATAACATTATTTTGTCATGTGAAATATGTACCAAAATTGGAGATAGAATAGTTTGCGAATGAGTTTATAAAGGTATATAGTATGGGATGTCATAATTAGTGGATGAATCTTGGGAGAAAACAGGAAATGTTACAAATTTATTTTGTTAAATAGAAACCAAGGTCAAAATGTTTAAAAAGAAATAGTTGAATAAATACTAGCTTCAAATTATAATTACTAATATTCTTCATATAGTTAAATAAAGATAATCTATTTGAAGAAGAAAATTTGAATAGAGAGACAGACTTATAAAAAATAAGCCTTGGATGATTAAAAGAGGTGGAGAAATGAAACAGTTCTTATTAAAGAGCAAAAGTGTGTTAAGCAATCATTTTGGATTCTTTCTGTTTGCCGTTATTTTATTGTGGCTCAAAACGTATGCAGCCTATGTAACGGAATTTAATTTAGGAATTTCAAACACAATCCAAAAATTCTTGCTGTTTTTCAACCCGCTTAGTTCAGCAGTTCTATTTTTAGGACTTGCATTATTTGCAAAAGGGAAACGATCTTATATTTGGTTAATCGTTATCAACTTGTTATTGTCGATTCTTTTATACGCAAACGTAGTATACTATCGCTTTTTCAGTGACTTTATTACGTTCCCGACATTAACACAAACGAATAACTTTGGAGATTTAGGTGGTAGTATTCTTGCGTTGCTACATCTTTATGATCCACTATACTTCTTAGACACGATTATATTAATTGTGTTAGTCGCAACAAAATTCGCAAATCCAAAACCAATTCGTGTTGCGAAGCATAAATTATCTCTAGTATTTGTAGCAGGTATTTTATTATTCAGTGTTAACTTAGGTCTTGCAGAATCCGACCGTCCTGAATTATTAACAAGAACATTCGATAGAAATTATATTGTGAAATATTTAGGGGCATACAACTACACAATTTACGATGGTATTCAAAGTGCGAAAGCATCAACAGAACGAGCATTAGCTGATGGGGATAATATGACAGAAGTAAGAAATTATTTAACATCAACTTATGCAAGTCCAAATCCTGAGTATTTTGGTAAAGGAAAGGGAATGAACGTAATTTATATTCATTTAGAGTCATTCCAAAACTTCTTAATTGATTACAAATTAAATGGTCAAGAAGTTACACCGTTCTTAAACTCATTTACAAAAGATGCGAATACACTATACTTTGATAACTTCTTCCATCAAACAGGACAAGGGAAAACATCTGATGCGGAGTTTATGTTAGAGAATTCAATGTTTGGTTTACCGCAAGGTTCTGTCTTTACAACGAAATCTCATAATACGTATCAATCAGCACCAGCTATTTTAGGACAACAAGGATACACATCAGCAGTATTCCACGGTAACTACAAAACATTCTGGAACCGTGACGATATTTATAAATCATTTGGTTTTAATAAATTCTTTGATGCGTCATACTATGATATGAATGAAAAAGATGTAGTAAACTACGGATTAAAAGATAAACCGTTCTTTAATGAATCTATTCCGTTATTACAAACGTTGAAACAACCGTTCTATACGAAGTTTATTACGTTATCGAACCATTTCCCTTATCCAATCGATAAGGCAGAAGCAACAATTGAACCAGCGACAACAGGCGATTCATCAGTAGATACGTACTTCCAAACAGCACGCTATTTAGATGAATCTGTAAAAGGTTTCATCGATTACTTGAAACAATCTGGTTTATATGATAACTCAATTATCGTTATGTACGGAGACCATTACGGTATTTCAGATAATCATAACGCAGCAATGTCAAAAGTAATGGGTAAAGAAATGAACTCATTTGAAAATGCACAGTTACAACGTGTACCTTTAATCGTTCGTGTACCAGGAGTGAAAGGTGGCGTACAACATCAATATGGCGGTGAAATTGACGTTCTTCCTACGTTATTACACTTACTAGGTACAGATACGAAAAACTATGTTCAATTCGGTTCAGATTTATTATCACCAGAGCATAAACAAGTCGTTGCGTTCCGTAACGGTAACTACGTAAGCCCAACTGTTACTGCACTGAACGGCAAATACTATGATACAACAACTGGAAAACCTGTAGAATTTACAGATGAAATAAAGAAAAATGAACAAATGGTTCAAAACTCACTAAAATACTCTGACCAAGTCGTAAATGGTGACTTATTACGATTCTACACACCGGAAGGATTCACTCCAGTAGATCGTTCGAAGTATAACTATAACAATCGTGATAAAAACAAAACGAAGGTAAAAACGACTCCGGAAGGGGAAGCTAAATAAATAATAAAAAGCGCTATTCATATGAATAGCGCTTTTTATTTGTAAATATACCATCATTATTAGACAGAACTAGCTGCTGCTTTTTGTTTTGCCTTTCCAAAGAAAACTACACCGACGATGATAATAATAATAAATGCCCATTTAATGAAAGGGTTACTTTCGAAAAATCCAGCAAACCATTTCTCATCTACAATCATTTTTGCAGCAGTATAAGCTAAAACCGCTGCTCCAATCGTAATGATGACAGGAAAACGATCCACCCATTTTAAAATCAATGTACTGCCCCATACGACTACAGGAATAGAAACTAATAGACCAATGATTACTAAAGAAAAGTTACCATGGGCAGCTCCTGCAACAGCGAGTACATTATCAATGCCCATTAACGCATCAGCGATAATAATGGTTTTAATAGCAGACCAAAATCCTTCTTCGGCTTTAATATCATGATTTTTGCCCTCAGCAATCAACTTGTAAGCGATCCATATAAGAAGTATACCGCCAATTAGGAGTAAACCAGGTATTTTTAATAACCAAACGACAACTAAGGTAGCGAGGGCTCTAATAGCGATTGCCCCGACAGTACCCCATATAATAACTTTTTTTTGTTGGTCTTTCGGTAATCTTCTTGCTGCTAATCCAATTACGATGGCATTATCTCCGGCTAACACTAAATCGATTACAATGATGGCAAGCAAGGCAGACAAATATTCAGATGAGAGAAACTCCATATACATATCACTCCTTATGGTTAATATGTGCTAAAGTGTTGATAATATAAAAAGGGTTGAAATTTTATATTCAATCCATAATTTCTTACTATATTTTGATAAATCTGTTTTAATTTCGTATAAGTCGCTTTTGCAATCTTTTTTGTTTTTCGATTCTTTTTCTTAATTTTCGATTCATCTTTTTAATACGGTTTTCTTTTCTACTATCCCAGTTATCACTTCTGATTTCATTAATAGATGTATCTTCCTTAGCGCGAAAACGCCTTACTTTTTTTACGAAGGAAAGGGGGATGTTGCCGATAACACCTTGTTTTTCTAACGAATCCTCTTTACCTAGACACCAATCAGGATGAGATAATAAATAATCGAAATCAAATATTATCTCGTATTTTTTATCCATATATGTATACCATTCATCTAAAGTACACTTATTTTTTGTATGTAAATATATTGATCCATCAGTCATAGCGCAGCACCAATAGTCAAAATAGCTCCATAGTACCCATTCTTTCGGTACATCTAGTGTTAAAATTACCATTTTTGAATTTGTTCTACCCCAAGCTTTATGATTTCGATTTGGGTAATTATTTGCTTCCCAGACCCAAATAGGATAGTTACCTTCGTAATGAGGCAATCTTGTTTTAGCAACGCGCACCATCCAGTCATATGAATAGAAATCGTCTGGATCGATGAATTCTTTATTACCTTCTAAATAACCAAGTTTCTTAAATTGTTTCCAAGCTTCTTCAGTTTGTACTGTATATACGATCATATGGCACCTACTTATTTAAACTAAATTTTAGTATAACATGTGATTTTGAATTTTTATTGATATTAGAGAAGGGGGAATTTGAGTCGAATATACGAGGAGTAATTCCCAAAACGACAAAAAGACTTGATTCCCAGCTAAAGGGAATCAAGTCTTTTCATTACATACGATTATCATGCCAGAAGTTTAATGGGAAATGTTCGTTCTCATTATATGCTTCTAATTCATATCCTTTTTCTTTCAGTCCTTTAATAATTCCAGGTACTGCTTTTACTGATTGTGGATGAATATCATGCATAAGGATAACTTCTGTTGGATTTGTAGCACCATGTAACACGTTCTCTACAATTTTAGTAGATGCAGCATCAACTTGCATTTTGTTGTATTTCCAGTCTAAAGAATCAATTGTCCAATCCCAAACTTTTAAGCCATTTTCTACAACTTTGTTGCGAAGAGCTTCGTTTAATCCTGGCATAGAGCCGTAAGATGGACGAGTTAATACTGGTGATTTACCTAAAACACCAGCGATTAAGCCTTGGTCTTCCTTCATTTCATCTACGTAATGACCTTCTGTGTAAAGTTTCTTGTAGTTATGAGTCATACTGTGCATCCCAACGTAGTGGCCTTCAGCATCTTCGCGTTTTACAAGATCAGGGAAAGCTTTTACGTTTGAACCAATTAGGAAGAATGTTGCTTTTGCATTTTCTTTCTTTAACATATCTAAAAGCTCAGCTGTGTATTTTCCAGGACCGTCATCAAATGTTAAATAAGCGACTTTTCTAACTTGCCCGTTATAATGTTTAGGAGCTTCTTTCGGAGCAAGAGATGTTTGAATCTCACTTACAAGTTGAACAGATTTTGCTTCATCCTCTGTACTAGCTAGAGCAGTATGTACTGATCCAAAAGCCGCTTCGTATGTGAATAATACCCCCGCACAAACTAACATAGCCCTTTTTACTAAAGTTGTCATTCGAATTCCATTGTGCATAATTTTCCTTCTCTCTATAAAAGTTCTACTCTACTATATTAGCAATTATAGGTAGGGAAATGCAAAAAAACTTTTTTACAAGTGTAAAAAAGTTTACTCAAAAGTATGCAAGATTTTATATCAATTGCAGTTTTGAAAAATAGGATGAATTTAAACTTTATTATTTAAACTTTCAATCATCAAATTTAAATCTTCTAATAAGGATGCATGTGCTTTTTTAGGAGAACCTGTATCAAAGGGAGGCTTAGGGTCGTATTCTAACATGAGTTGAACTGCTTTGCTTTTTTCATCTCCAAATTCCCAAGCTATTAACTGAAGGGCCATATCAATACCTGCAGATACACCAGCAGCTGTTATAATTTTTTCATGGCGCACGAATCTCTCTTCAGTTGGAATAGCTCCGAGAGAACGAAGTAAGTTAAAACAGCTCCAATGACTAGTAGCTTTAACACCATTTAGTAGACCAGTAGCACCTAAGATTAAGGAGCCTGTACATACAGTTGTAGTCCACTTTGTCGTTTTATGTATTTGGAGAATCCAATTAAGAGTTTCTTCATCCTTCATAAGTTGTGTAAAGTTAGGCGGACGACATCCAGGAATAACAAGAATATCTGCTGAAGTAATTTCATTAAAATTGTAATCAGCATGTAAATAGCCCATTTTCGAATCTAATTTTATTAATCCCTTCGTTTTAGCAACAAATTTTATGTTGTTATTGCTTTCTGCAGCAAATACTTCGTATGGACCAATAGCATCTAATGCAGTAATTCCATCATAGAGCATAATAACGATTTCCATTAAAACCTCTCCTTTATTTGTTACGAATTGAATCTAGTAACGATAAGGAAGATAAAATTATTGAATATTCTTTTATCGTTACTTTAAATATACTATACCCCTAATGTGTATCGCTTAGTGCAACTGTGTCAAAGGTGTGACGAAATCTATGAATAGGTTCATTTATTTTGAAAAGATGTATTCACTTATTTAATGGGTAAAAAGTTAAATTTACTTGGAATTTCTATTAAAAACGATATGCAACTTTCACAGAAAGAAGAAATGAAAAATATAGTACTTAGGCTAAAGTCTTAAAACGAAAGGAGACTAATCATACTTTCGTATCATTTCATTTTCGTTCCAATTATTGATTCGAATATTTTTGTTTTTTATTAAAATATTGGTAAAGAAACAATTATATGAAAAAAGGAGTGGGAATATGGATAATTATATTTGCACTACATGTGGAGTACAGTATCCCGAAAATGAAGAACCACCT
Source organism: Bacillus sp. FG16 (assembly GCF_057809515.1). Lineage (NCBI taxonomy): Bacteria > Bacillati > Bacillota > Bacilli > Caryophanales > Bacillaceae > Bacillus > Bacillus sp. FG16. Next base: position 13,588 of record NZ_JBMDKC010000049.1, on the reverse strand, counting down.
TCTCGCTGTAAAATTTGTAATGAGGAAAGACAATATGTTAATCCAATTGGGCAGTCATGGACAACATTAGAAACGATGCAAAATAGCAATTTATACAAAAACGAAATAATAAAAGAAGAAAGCGGTTTGTATAGCATTACTACTAAACCTAAATTTGCGATTGGACAAACAGCATTTTTAATACAAAGTAAAACTCTAAATGTTATGTGGGATTGCATTAGTTATTTAGATGATAAAACGGTAAAACGTATATATGATTTAGGTGGTATTCAAGCAATAGCACTTTCTCATCCACATTATTACTCTACACAAGTTAAATGGGCGGAAACATTCAATGTACCTATTTATATTCATGAAGATGATAAAGAGTGGGTGGTTCGTCCGAGTAAGCAAATTAAATTTTGGTCTGGGGAGCATCTGATATTATCGGAAGAACTTACATTGCATCGCTTAGGAGGCCATTTTAAGGGTGGAACTGTTATACATTGGATAGACGGTAATGAAGGGAAAGGTATTTTGTTATCAGGTGATATTATACAAGTAGTTTCGGATCGAAAATGGGTAAGTTTTATGTATAGTTATCCCAATCTCATTCCATTACCAGCGAATAAAGTTAGAGATATGGCAGAGAAGGTAAAAGATATCCAATTTAGTCGACTATATAATGCATTTCATGGTGTGGTGGAAGATGCGAATAAAGCTGTACAAAGATCTGCTGATCGGTATATAAAGGCCCTGCAAGGAGAACTATTTCATACGTAATAGCTTGTAATTCATCTCTACATTTATATAACTAATTTTATATGAATTTTATACTAAAGTCCTATTGTTTATTAACTAATAGGTCTTTCAACTTAGGAAGTTCACACTAATGAGGGATGTTAAAGGGAATATATGTAACCTATACTAATTACTATAAAGCTTTGGAAAATGAAAAGGAGGAGATTTGCATGAAGAATTGGGTTCAATTTAGAATTGCAAGACCAACAGATAAATTTGAAGAAGTGATAAGTTTTTATGAAACAGGATTAGGATTAAAACGTATAGGGGAATTTCACAATCATGAAGGATATGACGGGGTGATGTTTGGTTTACCAGATGAAGAGTATCATTTGGAGTTTACTACACATGTTAATGGAAGTCCATGTCCGGCACCGACAAAAGATAATTTACTAGTTTTTTATATGCCTATTAAAGATGAAATTGAAAAGATAGTGAATCGATTAAGTAATATGGGCTATCATGAGGTGGAACCAGAAAACCCGTATTGGATAGAGAAAGGAACCACAATAGAGGATCCAGATGGTTGGAGAATTGTGCTTATGAATGCATCTGAATAAAGAAACTATTTTCATATGAAATAGAGTGTAACAAAATGATTTAGACATAAATCCCTACAGTGTTTGTAGGGATTTTTATATAAGAAGATCTTATTGAGAGAGTTATTAAAATGTAGAAAGTATTTTGGCTGAGAACAAATGTAATAAACATAATTTATGAAGGAGGTATAAAAGTATGATAGTAAACCATTTTGAAGAGTTTTCTAAACATGTTGGAAATACACCTCTCATGAAATTAAAATGCGAAGAAACGAAGGACCTTTCTATCTATGCTAAATGTGAATGGCATAACCCTACAGGGTCAATTAAGGATAGGGCGGCACTTGGAATGATTAATAAATATTTACAAGAAGCGGACAAAAAACAAAATATTTTAGAGTATAGTGGTGGAAGCTTAGCGAGGTCAATTGGGTGTATTTGTAATTATTTAGGGATTCAATGCACGTTAGTTTTAAGTTCTGGAACCGGTAAATCTCTATTAAATGAACTTGATCGTTATGGTGCTAACGTAATCTTAGTTGATAAATGTAAAGGGTTCTACGCAGTAATTGAGAAAACAATAGAGATTAGCAAACAAAAGCCAGAATTATACTTTTTATTCCAACATTATAATAATGCAAATCTAGTAAGTCATATAGAAGGTACAGGGCGAGAAATTATTGCACAAATGATTGGAAAACCAATACATGCATGGGTAGCATCTGCTGGTACTGGTGGAACTCTAATGGGAGTCTATACAGCAATAAAGAATTATACAAAAAATGTTGAACTACATTTAGTAATGCCTGCTGAATTGCCTTATGGTTCGGAACAACCACCAAATGATTTAAAGAAATATGCTGGATCAGGTGGGTTCGGCTTAGGAAGGAAACAACATTTCATAGAACAGGAAGAAAATTTGATAGAAAAACAATGGACTTATTCATATGAAGATACCCTGTATGAAATGGAACGTTTTTACAAAGATACTGGTATAAAAATAGGAACTTCTGCGGCAGCGAATTTATTAGCAGCTAAACAAATTGGGAAAGAAAAAGGTGCGAATTTTAATGTAGTTACAGTTTTTCCGGACGCAGGATCAATAGAAGAGTGGTCAGATGTAAAAAATTTAGTTGAAAAAATAGGTGATTGAGAGGACCATTAAAAGTTCTTTCGTAGTTTATATCTTATTCTACGCAAAATTGATACCATCAAAAAACTGTATGTTTAACATGTACAGTTTTTTGATGGTGTAGCTGTGCAATCTTTAGAAATTTCACATACCGTATTTTAAAAATAAATATAGGAAAACCGAAAAGTAATGTAGAATATATCGTACATACATATATACAGTCAACAGAAAAGATAAAGAGGTGGGTATATGTTACTTGAGGAAGTAATGCAGCAACTAGAGGAATATGGAACAGAACAAAATCGTAAAACGTATAAAAACCACGGAGCGAAAGAGCCACTATTCGGAGTTAGTTTTGCAAATTTAAAATTGTTAAAAAAGAAAATAAAAAAAGATCACGATTTAGCAGTTGAATTGTGGGAAACGAAAAATATGGACGCAATGACATTAGCAACTTATATTTTAGACCCGAAGAATTTAACAACAGAACAGCTTAATAGTTGGGTTCAGGATGTTGATTATTACTGTTTAATGGATGTTTTTATGACATCTATATGTACTTCGCCAATTGCAATAGAAAGAATGGAAGAGTGGACAAAGTCTAATGATGAATGGATTGGAAGAGCTGGCTGGTCTTTGTTAGCAAATATATCGATTAAAAATAAAGAGTTACATGATGGTTTCTTCTCTCCATACTTAGAAGAGATTAAAGAAAATATACATAATGAAAAAAATAGAAAAAAAGAAGCGATGAATAGTGCTTTAATCGCAATAGGAATTCGTAATGAAGACTTAGAGCGACAAGCAATTGAAATTGCACGTGAAATTGGAAAAGTAGAGGTTAATCACGGTGCAACATCATGTAAAACACCAGATGCAGAAAGCTATATAAAAAAAGCGAGAGAAAGAGCTGAAAAAAAGAAAGTGAAATAAGAAAAGAGGAACGGCTATGAAACCAATTGAAGCAGCACAAAGCATAATTACATCACAATTTCCGAATTGTGATGTAGCTTTACTCGGTGGAAGCGTTGCACGAGGAGAAGCGACGAAAACATCTGACCTTGATATTGTAATAGTTGACCAAAGTTTAACTTCTTGTTATAGAGAATCTTTCTATAGTAATGGATGGCCTGTTGAGGTGTTTGTTCATAATTTTACAACATATAAAACCTTTTTCAAAATGGATTGTGATCGAGGGAGACCGTCGTTACCACAATTAGTTTCAGAAGGGGTTGCATTAAAAGGGGAAAAGGAAATTGTTGAGAAATTAAAAAAAGAAGCGAATGATTTACTACATAAAGGACCAGCTAAATGGACCGAAGAAACGATTAAGCAGAAGCGATATTTTATTACGGATACTTTAGATGACTTTATTGGTGCAACAAAAAGAGAAGAAGAATTGTTTATCGCTAATTTATTAGCGGATTTAGTACATGAATATGTATTAAGAGTAAATGGTAGGTGGCTTGGGAGTTCAAAATGGTTTATTAGAGTGCTAAGAAGATATGATGAGCAATATGCAAACAAATTTGTAGCGGCTTTTGATCATTTTTATAAAATGGGAGAGAAAAATGAATTAATTCATTTTATAGAAATGACGTTAGAACAGTATGGTGGAAGAGTGTTCGAAGGATTTTCTATTGGTAAATAAAAAGGGGAGAGAAAAATGAATGTACCATATGTTCAATTAAGAGAATTGACATTAGATGATGTAGAAGATCGCTATCAATGGTCGTTAGATAGAGATGTAACAAAGCATTTAGTCGTACCAAACCAATATCCTCCGTTCACTCGTGGAGATACGAGAATCTGGATTGAAGCTTGTATAAGCCGAAAAAATGGTTATGAACAAAGGGCGATCGTTACTGAGAAAGGTATACATATTGGATGGGTAGACCTTAAAAATTTTGATAAAACAAATAAAAATGCAGAACTAGGAATTGCGATTGGAAATAAAGACTATTGGGGTAAAGGATTTGGAATGGCAGCTCTAAACAGCATGTTACAAATAGGTTTTTCCCAGTTTGAATTGGAGAAAATTTGGTTACGTGTAGATGAAGATAATACACAAGCTAAACAGAGTTATGAAAATGCCGGATTTGTATGCGAAGGGTTAATGAGAAATGATCGATTAAGACAGGGAAAGTTCATTCATCGCTATCGTTACAGTATATTAAAAGAAGAGTATGAATCAAAAAATAATAACCTATAAAAATATTATGTCAATTAAAAAGGGGAAGATAAAATGATTCGATTACTTACAAAAGTGGATGCAAAACAATATTGGGAGTTACGTTTACAAGCACTACAAGTAAATCCAGAAGCATTTGTAACGACTTATGAAGAAGCAGTACGTCAAGAAAACCCTCTTGAACGAGTTGCTAGTAATCTTTCATCCAACAGTAGTTTTACATTTGGTGCTTTTAATAATGAAAATCGTTTAGTTGGGGTTGTTACTTTATTAACAGAAGAAAAGGACGCATATAAGCATAAAGGACATATCGTTGCAATGTATATAGATACTGAAAATCGAAGAAGTGGTCTTGCACGTGATTTAATACGTAAAGCAATTGAAAGGGCAAAAGAGATGAAGCTAGAGCAATTGAATTTAGGGGTTGTGTCAACGAACGAACCAGCCAAACGATTATATGAATCAATGGGATTTAAAACGTACGGAATTGAAAAAAGGGCTATAAAAATGAATGGTGTGTATAGTGATGATGAACATATGGTGTTGTTCTTTTAAGAGAGGAAGTTTTGTATGAAAGATCTCCATTTAGAAAGAAATCTGGACCCTCAAGTAGCGATTTTGTATGCGACGGTTGCTGATACGTTTAATAGATTGCAAAGGTTAGTAGAAGGTACTGAAGAGAACGAACTATCCTATAAAGGGTCTGAAAATAATGAAAATAGTATTGGGCAGTTACTTCAGCATTTAGCAGTTGTCGATTTACATTGGGTGTATCGTTTCAAGGGAGAAGATGTTCCAACAGCATTTGAAAATAAATATGGTCCTATGTTGAATGAAGTAGGAGAAATACCGAGTTTAAGAAAATACACGTTGCAAGAGTTAATGCAAGATTATGAAGCAGTGCAAAAATTGTTTTATGAAGAATGTATGAAACTAACAGAAACTGATTTAACGCGGGAAGTTTTGTATGAAAAAGGGGAAAATGCGACTATAAGATGGGGAATTTGGCATATAGCAGATCATAATCGGTATCATCAAGCACATATAAGTCGATTGAGGAAATTATATAGAGAATATAAACTACATATTCTTTAATTTTTGAATGAACAAACGCCCCTAAATAATAATTAAAGGAGGCGTTTATTTTTATTTGTGTGCTTTTCTTCCCAAGCTATCATTAAATTTTTATGATAATCTTTTGGTTTTTCAATAGAAAACCAGTAAATTGAATGTGCAATAGTTGGTAGCCATCTTTTATGGCGGATTCGTATATTTTCATGGTGAGTATAATGGGTCGAGATTAAGGTAGATTTTGATCCTTGAAAATTTTGGTATGTAATATCCTTGATTTCATACCAATACACTTTATTCCCATGAAAATCTACTACAATTCCTTCATCATCCCAATAGGAACCTATATCGCTTGCACGTGTTTTCCATAAGGTTAGGGCATACTTTAGTAGCCATAAGGAGAAAAATATTGAAATAATTCCTAGTAAATCAAATTCTTCCATTAAAGATAAAACACTTATTAGAAGGAAAACAACTCCGAAAGAAAGTACAAATAAAATAGATTGTATAGAGGCTCTGTATATTTTCAGTGTTATCACATCCATAGAAGTAACTTATTTTTAAAATTATTTCTGTTTAATGTTTTTATATTAAGTATAATAAATGAATGTATTATTATCTTTTTCATTGCAAGTGAATGGAAAGTGAAATGTAAGTTTGTATGTAGATTTTTCATCGCGTATACTAAAATATATGTTGTAGAGATTAAAAATTAAATACAAGGGGTTTTACAATGAAAGCAATTGTTATAGGGATACTGGCATCATTTTTCTTTGCCTTTACCTTTGTTTTAAACCGGGCAATGGACTTAGAAGGTGGAAGCTGGATTTGGAGTGCATCATTACGGTATTATTTTATGGTTCCAATGCTATTACTTATTGTTATGTATAGAGGGAACTTAAAGCAACTCTTTCAATATATGAAAAACAATCCGAAAGAATGGTTAGTATGGAGTATCGTTGGATTTGGTCTCTTTTATGCACCGCTTAGTTTTGCTGGAGCGTTCGGACCAGGTTGGCTCGTTGCATCAACATGGCAAATTACAATCGTTGCAGGGATTTTGTTAACACCATTTTTTGTGGTGGATCCACTACATAAAAAACTTCCGATGAAGGAATTAGTTATGTCGGGCATTATTTTATTCGGTGTTGTTCTCATGCAAGTAGAACATGCTTCTTCATTAGGTATTCGTGAAACCGTTTTATGTGTAGTTCCTGTACTTATTGCAGCATTTGCGTATCCTCTTGGAAATCGAAAAATGATGCAAGTTTGTAAAGGGGAATTAGATGTATTTCAGCGAGTACTCGGTATGACATTAGCAAGTTTACCATTTTGGTTTTTATTATCTGGTTACGAAGTATCAACTGGCGGATTACCGTCAAGTAGCCAAGTTTTTCAATGTTTTATTGTAGCAGTTAGTTCTGGGTTAATCGCGACAATATTATTTTTCTTTGCAACAGATCTTGTGAAAGATGATCCACAAAAACTAGCAACAGTGGAAGCGACGCAGTCAGGTGAAGTTTTATTTGCGCTAGTAGGAGAGCTGATCTGGTTATCTGCACCAATTCCGTCATCTTTATCTTGGGTTGGTATGAGTCTCGTTATTATTGGAATGATACTTCATAGTTATGTGGCTGTCGTTGTAAAAAAAGAAGAAAAAATAACGGCGTAATGAGATTAGCTCTTTTTATTAAGAGTTAGTCTTTTTTCATAGAAAGGGATGAAAATATGAATTTACAGCGTGTTGAACAAATTGAAAAAGATTCAATATTAAATGTGCTACAATATGCCGTCGGTCCAAATGAAATAAGCTTAAAGAAGGCAGTATTATTTTACCAAAGTAATAAAGGGACTTTGTACAAATATGAAGAAAAAGCTTGTATAGGTATTGAAGTAATCGGAGCAACTAAAGCACGAGTATGTCATATAGCAGTGGCTTCAGATTATCGTCAAAAAGGAATTGCACTGCAAATGATTAAAGAGATTGTAAGAATATATCAATTGACTTATATAGAAGCAGAGACAGACGATGGGGCGGTAGAATTTTATAAAAGAATGGGTTTTCAAGTTAAAAGTTTAGGAGAAAAATATACGGGAATCGAAAGATTTCATTGTTATTTGGAAAAATAGTATAAAAATATGCATATGGAGTATAGCTTAAAAAAATAAGATTTACATTTTTCTTCATTTCAAAAAACTCTCGCTCATCAATATCTACGATTTTAATAGAGTTTTGAGGCTTCAGTACACCAATATACATATTTTTGTAGTAATGAATATGATTAAGTTAAAAATTAAGAAAAATATGATAATATATTTATATAAAAGTTTAAATTTACGTGGCTAGTGAGGGAACCAATATGAAAATGAATGAAATAGTAGCAAGCACACAATTTCCAAATACAATTGAAACAATAACAAAAGATTTAAAAGCATTAGGAATCGAAAAAGGAATGACAATTATCGTTCATTCATCACTAAGTTCTATCGGATGGATATCTGGTGGTGCGGTTGCCGTAGTAGAAGCATTAATGAAAGTTGTTACGGAAGAAGGAACGATAATAATGCCAACGCAATCTTCGGATTTGTCCGATCCGAAACATTGGTCAAGACCACCTGTACCGGAAGACTGGTGGCAAATTATCCGAGATAACGTCCCTGCATTTGATTCACGTATAACCCCAACAAGGGGAATGGGTGAAATAGTTGAATGTTTTCGTACATATCCGAATGTAGTACGTAGTAATCATCCGTTAGGAAGTTTTGCTGCATGGGGAAAACATGCAGTAGAAATAACAATGAACCATTCATTATCAATGAGCTTTGGAGAAGAATCTCCATTAAGAAAAATATACGATTTAGACGGGTACGTATTATTAATTGGTGTTGGATATGATTCAAATACGTCTGTTCATTTATCCGAGGTGCGTACTGGTGCATGTGAGTTAATACAAGTAGGAGCACCTATTATAGAAAACGGTGAAAGAGTGTGGAAAGAGTTTGTTGAAATGGATTACGAATCTGAGAAGTTTGTAGAAATTGGTGTGGAGTTTGAGCGAAAAGGAACTGTAAAAAACGGGAAGATAGGGAATGCAACGTGTCGTCTAATGAAACAGCGTGATATAGTTGACTTTGGAACAGAATGGTTTCGTAAGAAAAATTAGTAAGGGATGGTTACAATGAAGGGGAAAAAGGTATTAATTACGAGCGGTGGTTGTCTAGAAAAATGGGATCAAGTACGCGGGCATACGAATATGGCTAAAGGTACAATCGGAAGGATAATCGCAGAAGAACTTATAGCTAAAGGGGCACATGTTATATATTTGCACGGTTATTTTGCGGAGAAACCGAGCGATGTACATAGAGGGTTAGAATTACATCCATTTGAAGGAATTGTTGATTTACAAGATAAAATGAAAAGTATCATCACACATGAAAAGGTTGATGCAGTCATTATGGCAGCGGCTGGATCAGATTGGATTGTGGAGAAAATTTGTGATCAAGATGGTAATGTTCTTAATATGGACGGAAAAATTTCAAGTGATATAGCACCGATTATTCACTTTCAAAAGGCTCCAAAAGTATTAAAACAAATAAAAGAATGGGACCCAGAAACAGTACTTGTTGGTTTTAAACTTGAAAGTGATTTAAATGAAGAAGAACTGTTTGAAAGAGCGAAAAATAGAATGAAAGAAGCAAGGGCGAATGTAATGATTGCAAATTCACCACATTCTTTATATTCGCGTGGAGCTGTACATTATGTAATTGGACAGGATGGTAAAGGGAAGTTGTGTAATGGAAAAGATGAAACGGCGAAAGAAATTGTCAAAAGCTTAGAGGTATTATGTAATCGTGTCACTGCTTTTTAAAATTAAGTTTTTAGATAAGAATGAATCCGCATAGTAATAAGTAAGCGAAACTTTAATTGGTGGGAATTTTACTTTTACACGAATGTGAAGCGTATATCAATCAAGAGCTATACACAGAATAATTGGTGAGGAGTGGATTCTATGGAACATTTATTAAAGCAAGCTATTAAACTTAGAAACGAAAAGAAATATGCGCAGTCTAAAGAGATGCTTATAGGATTAACAAACTTTACAAAGGATGCAGAAGTACTGTATCAGTGTGCGTGGATACATGATGTAATGGGGCTAGAAACAGAAGCAGTTCCGTATTATGAGCAGGCAATCGCAAATGGACTTGATGGCGAATCCCTTTGCGGTGCTTATATTGGTCTAGGAAGTACATATCGTTGTATAGGGGAATATGAAAAGGCAATTACAGTATTAGAAGCTGGGGTGAAAAAATTCCCAGAGAACGATCCAATGAAAGTGTTTTTATCATTAGCAAAATATAACGTAAACGATCACGAGTCAGCGATGAAATTATTACTTGAAACTGTCGTGAAAGTAGAGGAAGTAAAAGGATTTGAACGTGCCATTTCATTTTATAAAGACCACTTAAATGAGGTTTTTAAATAAAGGAGTGAACGTATGAATGTTACACTATCGCGAAGGCGAAAAGGTATTTGGATTGGACTCGTCTCTTTAATTATGCTATCAAACTATTTATTGTATGCTCTTCCAATTGTACCAGCTGCGCCGAAAGAAGTTGTGCTTGGGTCATTATTAGATTGCATGTTTGTCATTCCAATCATCACGTATTTCTTCATTATTCGAAAAAGATACTCGTTAACGTATATAGTTCCTGTTGTAATAGCTGGTTATATTTTTGCAAGATTTATTATTCCAAGTGACTATTTACAAGATTTTTCATACGTTTCTTATATTATAGTTGCAGGAGAAATTGCTTTTGTATGTTTAGAGTTATTCCTTCTATATAAAATTGTTAGAAAGCTTCCTACCATAATAAAAAAATATAAAGAATATAAAAGTGAGTACTCTTCATTTTCTTATGCAATTGATGCTGCGTTTGACGCTACTATGAAAAGAAATAAATTAATAGATATCATTGTAACGGAGTGTAAGTTAATCTATTATGCATTTTTATCGTGGCGTGAAAAAGTACCAGAAGGTGAATCCGTATACTCATATCACAAAAAGACTGGTGCAATAGGTGTATATATCATGATCATCCATGCGACCTTAATAGAAAGTATTGGTTTTCATTATTTGCTACACCAGTGGAATCCAGTAATTGCATGGATTTTACTTATTTTAAATGTATACGCGATGATTTATTTTATAGCTGAAATACAAGCGATGCGTAAAAATCCACTTATCGTAACAGAAGAACAAGTAATCATTCAAATTGGATTAGGAAAGAAAATTGTTATACCATTTACACAAATTGATAATATTGCGTTCTACAAGGGTGATGAATTGCTAACGGCAAAAGAAGGGAAACAGGTATTGGATGCAACTGTTATGGAGTTCATAAAAGAACCTGCTACTTTTGAAATAACATTAAAAGAGCCAGTGAAAGCACAGTTGTTATATGGATTTTCTAAAACAGTAAGTCGTGTGCACTTAAATGTTGATGAAGAACGAAAATTTTATGATGCGGTTAAGGAAAAGTTAACACATGAGTAATAGTGCTGTTAGTTACATAAAAACAAATGAGCTTCCGTTAGAAGTGAAAAAATATGAAACATGGATAGTGAAAAACTCTTTCTAAATAAGAAGGAGTTTTTCTTGTGTACTTGTATAAATCATTATATAAAAAACTATATACTTCTTTATCGTTAGATAAATGGATATAATTGAGGATAGAACTAGTGCAAGGGGAAATAAAATAATGAATAAGTTACTTACATCGAAAAGTGAAATTATAGAAAGAAAAATCCGGTATAACTCAACAATAGTAGATCACAATTGTTTATTACTTGAAAAGCAATCACAAAGTATCGTTTTATTTCACGAGGTGCAGTATTCATTTACAATGACTGCAAATGATACTAAGTTAACAATCCCAAAAGGGAGTTATACAATCGCATATTATTGGAAAGATCGTCCGTACAATTTATACGTATGGAGAGATATAAAAGGGAAGTATTTAGGTTCCTATTTTAATATCGTAAAAAATACACAAATAAAAGGCGAAGTGGTTTCCTTCGAAGATTTAATCATCGATATTATGGTACTTCCAAATGGAGAATACTTCATATTAGATGAGGATGAATTACCAGAACCATTAGGAAATTTCGAAGGTGGTTATGTGAAGAAAGCTCTTTATGGACTGAAAGAAATCATTCAAAAAGAGCTTCCACAAATAGTTTTGGAGACAGCCAGGGTGCAGAAGAACTAAAATTTAATTACATAAATATTTTGAATGGAAATGAGTAGTCTCAAGTTATATGGTCTAACTTTTTTGATAAATCTAAGGTTAGTAGCATATTTCTTGAGATTACTTTTTTTTGGTAGAAATTTTGTTGCTTAGTTATTAAATGGATTTAAAATTTATGAAATAATATTGACTGAATCAAGTTCAGTCGTTTATGATTGAATCAGATTCAGTCGTGGTGAAAACATTGTAGGAGATGACGTATGAAAAGAATATCAAAAGAACCAGATGTAAGACGCCAAGAGTTAATGGATATTGGTTTTGAACTATATATGAAAAATGGCATGAAAGGATTTGGCATAAAAGATGTTGTGAATCATGCAGGTGTAGCAACGGGTTTATTTTATTATTACTTCAAGTCTAAAGAGAATTTTGTTGATGAAGTTTTAAATGACTTTATTGTGAAAAATATGGAGTTAATTGAAGAAATACTTATTTCAAATGAACGGTCTGTCATACAAAAGATGAAAGATTCACTAGATATATTTTGGACATTTATTGAAAAGTTAGCACCCTATAAAAATGTGAGTTCGTTTCAGACGGAACAACATTTTCAACTGGAACAGAAATTATTCGCACGTATGCAACCGTTAATTAGACAAGTAATTGAAGAGGGAGTAAACGTAGGGGTTTTTTATACTGATAACTCATTATTAGCTTCTGGGTTTATTCTATACGGTCTTAGCAGTATTGCTCATTCAGAAGTAAAGTTGAATCTAGATACAAAACATGAAATGGTTAATTTAGTATTAACTACACTACGATACAATCAAAAGGAAGGAGAAAGTTTATGAAAATTATTATCGATGGAAATAATATCTCACAAGAACAACTTATAAAATGGAAAAGAGAACGGATAAAAAAAGTATTATATACATTAGGACATAAAGAGCTTGAAATAAATGATACAGACGTCATGATAAAACAGCTAACGGAAATAAAGTTGCGATATACATACAATGAAATGTACGAAAAGTTGAAATCAAAACTTAGATTAAGTGCAATAGGTATGCGTATCTGTACTCTTTTATCTGGTGATAGACGAAAAATTTCGAAAACTAGTATTTATTTAGACGGGATTACAGCAGAAGTAGCTATACATGGAATTGATAGTTTGATGCTTGAACAATCACGTGAAAACAACAAAGTGAATTTATCTGCTTGTCCTGATCACTATGTACTAAGACCCTTTGGGGAAAATGAATTAGAGGTTATCGAAACTACTGGTAATTCTCCGTTTCCAGTTCAATTTTTCATTGTTTTTGGTGACGAAACCGGATTGAAAACACCGAGAGATAAATCTTATCAATACCAATCAACAGGTGTTGCACGTATGAAAGATGGTACTACTATTGGTGGAGTTCGACATCAATTTAAAGATACTGATACAGGGATAGAAGTAAGTCTAGTTGTTGAGTTCCCAGCCCTTTGTCCGAATATCCTAATTAAATCCCATCAAATGCATTTAGCATGTGAGTTTTCTTATTGGTTACAGTGGATTAAAGATCAGAAAAAGATAGAAGAGAAAATAAAGGATGTTTGTCTTCGGCATAAATTACGATATGGATA
>NZ_JBMDKC010000048.1:0-43146 GCF_057809515.1 Bacillus sp. FG16 | reverse complement strand
CCAGAATCTTAAAAGATAATCATCTATCCGTAGAAAAAGGATTGTGGACGCATAATGATGTACGAAAGTACCTCGGCGGTACGGATCATGAAGACCCGATTGATTATTTACGTAGCCATGGTGTTTCAGAAGTTCAATTTAGAAGTGATGTGCAGCAGGCATATAATAACTCTAGTGTGAATGTTTCTGTTCCGTCTAAACCAGAAGAAGTACCAACAGCAGTAACAGGTGGGATTGCTTATATTCTTGGAAACAACGTAAACCTACGAAAAGGGCCAGGTACGAGCTATTCAGTTATTCGTCAGCTAAACAAACCAGAAGCGTATCAAGTGTGGGGAGAGAAAGATGGATGGTTAAACCTTGGTGGTGAGCAATGGGTGAAATATAATCCAGCGTACATCAGGTTTGAAAAGCAAGAATCAGTACATCCGGTTGTAGGGAAACGTGTTGTGGCCAAAGTGGAGAACCTTCGATTCTATGATTCACCGTCATGGCAGAATAGCGCTGTAGCGGGTACAGTCGATAGTGGCGAAGGATTTATAATCGATGAAAAAGTAAGTGTGAATGGCTTCACGCAATTTAAGGTGCACAATAGTAAAGAGCGCACATACTATATGACATCAAACGAAGCCTATGTGTATGTGAAATGATTGGGAATAGAAAAAAGGAGTACTCTTGATCAGAGAGCGCTCCTTTTCACTAAAGGAAAGAAATTATACGACAATTCATTCTATTTCCGATGAAACGTAAATATACAAAAAAGCGTTCCTGGTTGGAGAGGAGCGCTTTTTGACATTAAGTCGTATCGGCATGGTTAGTATATGCTTAATGTTTTTGATTATGATGATTAAGTAACATTTAATTTTTGTTTTACTTTATTCGGTAAGTCTTTTTGCTTAACTTCTTCCCAAGCCGTTACTACTTCTCCGTTATGATATACTCTTAAAAATGCATGTTCGCGAAGTTGTTTTTGAGCCGTAAATAGCATGGTTTTTTCAGTCCCATTTTTATCAAACCCTTTTAATTCATATTCATAATATCGGTAAGGTTCACCTGTGTTGAATTTTTCATTTTTTTCTTTACCTTGTCCTAATATTTGCACGTAGTATTCGTCTTTCCAAATTCGATTGTAATCACAACCCGTTAAAAATACGGTAAATAGAATGAAAAATATAATTGATGGAACGGTTAATCTCATAACTAATATTTCAACGCCCTTCTCTTAAGTATTATGTAATTGTGATGATGTATCTACTCCGTTATAATAATATGTACAGTAAAAGGTGTGAATATCAACCTTCATAATTTTCTTAATAAAAAGTAGCATCCTTTTGTAGAAGGATTTATATATGTTATAAAGATGTATAAAAGCACCTCCCCCAGTTGAAGGTGCTTTCACGTGGTGATTCTCTAGATGTCATTTACAGTATATCCAATATGATTGAAAAATAGAACTTTTTATTGACTGTAAAAAATATGTATTGTATGTTTGAAGTGAAAGTTCTCTGATCTATTGCACAATGAAGAATCCGTCTCCTATTTGGAGGCGGATTTTTTGTTTACATCCAGAAGTCATCATAATGGACGTCTGTGTTTGTTAATTTTCTTAAGGCTTTTATGATTTTTTGAGCATTTTTCATAGTAGGGGCAAATGCATCCCCTTGACATATACGGCTAATCGTGGATTTACTTACCCCACTTTTTTCGGCAAGTAATTGTTGAGTAATCTGGTTGTCATCTAAAAAACGAGATAATTTTGAACGACGATGTTTTCCTAAGTTAAACCAATTCAATTAAATCACTCCATTTTTATTGATTAATAAAAGTCTGTCCTAATTTCCTAAATTATAAACCGCCAGAAAATTGGAATGTTAGACAAGCCATTCCTAATATGATGTACCAAGGTAAGAGAAGTTCCAGTTACCAAAGTAGCTATCAAGGTAGGAGCAGGTGATTTTACCAAGGTAGGTATCATGGTACGTTTTGGGTTTCTATCGTGGTAGCTGCCATGGTTCCTATCAAGGTAACGCTACCATGGTAATAGATGCGTAAAGCGTTATTTTACTTGAATGTTATATTCTGTTTATAAGGGGCGAAAGAAATGAACAGCAAGATGTCATCATCAGAAGAAACTTGTGAGTATTGTAAATGTTTGTTATCCGATTGGTTGTTTTGGAGGTGGAATGGAAAGAAGTATTGTTCAGAATCTTGTGCGGAATACGATAAGAAATAAATGAGGGAGATGAGCGTATGTGGGGCACAAAACAAATCATTCCCTTTCGGGATTTTATGAGTGGGGCGTACAAAAAGAAAGAGAGACAAATACAAAAATATCATGCAGGGAGTCCGTTGGCTTTTCTTCATATGTCCGATCCCATGATACATACGTATTTTGCGTTAGGAGTAATGGGAACAGTTTTAATCGGGGCAGTTCTGCTAGAAAAATATCTTGTGCAAAATGATTATGTATTAGTAGCTAAATTATTATCTGATGGCATTCATTATGGGGTGAGAATTGGGGGTGTGGGATTCATCGGCTATGTATTTCTTCGCATTGTAATCATGTTCTAGGAGGCTTATCATGGAAATCATAAAAGAATGGATGTATAAAAAGTCTTTAAAACATCAAATGATTAAGGTATTTCAGAAGGCTGGTTTATATATAGAACATCAAACGCGTGGAGGGAAAGTGCTAATTTACCCTAAAATTCATGCAGTTACTTCTTCGAACCAGTATGTACAATACGTGTTTACCATTCCGAATGGATTGGATCCGAAGATACTTGAAAAGAAATGGTTTTGCTTTCAGCAAATATTAGGGCGGAATGTAGCAATTGAAGGTAATATTAAAAGGTTTGTACTCCATGTATTTCATTCTGATGGTGGTTTAAAACCATACAACTACAGTTACAAGCAATGGCAGCCGTTAGTAAAAGAATATCGTCTTCCAATTGTAGTAGGATGTGACCAATTTAGAAATAGGATTGTGTACGATATGGTGGATGCAAACACACCGCATCTTCTCATTGCGGGAGAAACAGGTTCAGGAAAAAGTAGTATGGTGCGAGTTATCTTGTCTACATTGATTCAAACCATGTCGCCCGATACTTTGCAGTTGTACCTAGGCGATTTGAAAAATTCAGAGTTTCATTTCTTACGGCGAGTCAAACATGTAAAAGAAGTATGTATGGAAGAAGTCGAAATGAAAATCATGCTTCAAAAGGTATGGAATGAAATCAGGGAACGCAGAAAACTCATGGAAGAATATGAAGTGGATCACATTGATGAGTACAACAAATTAAATACTGATAAACAGAAACCCTATATTCTCCTAGCAATTGATGAAGTAGCGATGCTACAAGATGAAAAAGAGTGTATGACGATTATAGAAAAAATATCGGCAGTTGGTCGGGCGTTAGGTGTCTTTCTTATGCTATCGATGCAACGTCCAGATGCAAAAGTGTTAGATGGTAAATTGAAACTCAACATGACAGTCAGAATGGGCTTCAGGTGTGCTGATAGCATTAATAGTAAAATCATGGGTACACCTGGGGCAGAACAATTAGAGCAATCTGGTCAGATGATTCTAAAATTACAGGGGCTCAAGAAAGTGCAAGCGCCTTATTTAGCTTTAAACAAAGCGAAACAAATGATTGAACCGTACCGTGTACTGAAAAATACAGTTGAGCTTCCAAGTCCAGAACAAGAAAAAATGCCTTTGTTTGGAGTGTTGAATCATGAAGAATAGAGATAAGGCAATCATAAAGGATTTACAGCGATTTCGATGCATGTCTCGTGATGATATTATCGATTTGCATTTTCAAGGACGCAAGAAAGCTGTGACTTGTTGTAATACGGTGATGAAACGGTTGAGAAGAGACGGAAGTGTGGATGCAAATGTGTCACAGCAGCCATACATCTATTTCCCGCAACCGAGTACGATTCGAAAAACGAGTCAAAAGATTCCGCATTTCCTTGCCATTGTAGATGTATATAAGCAACTTCTCCAGTATGAGAAACCAAAATTGTTTAAAGTTGAGCCGAAATACGGTAAAGCGTATATGGAACCTGATATATTTACTATATGGCGACAATCCCCGTTTTTCATAGAAGTACAGAATTCAGTCTACAGCAAGAAAGTCATGCAAGAGAAAGTAAATCGTTACGAATTCTACTTTCATAGTTTGGAATGGCAGCAAGAACCATGGCAACCGAAGAAATCCAAATACTTCCCCTCACTACTCATCGTTACGGATACACAATATGACATCTACTCTCCCAATTTTCGCATATTCCAAACAAAGTCGATCCATGATTTCATGAATCAAATGGTTGTGAAGGCATAAGAAAAATAAGTCAATGTATATAAATGAGAAAATTAAGCCATACTAAACTCGGGGTCAAAGTAGTACTTGTCCATCAAATGATTCACGATACCATTGAAATAGGCGAACTTTCCTTTTTTCATGCGGACCCCATTTTTTATCTTCATCGCAAATTCTTTCATAGCCTGTACACTAATATGTAATTCTTGCTCCTTATCAAAAGCAGTTTCCCCTGTTGTATGATTGACCACACGATTGCATTGTTTTACCACTTTCCAAAATTCTTGAATGGTTCTCGCTTTCGAATAATAAGCAGAGGCTAGAGAAGCAAAACGTTCTGGCACCCAATGGGCCACAAATTCAGCGCATGTAATGTTTTCTTTAGGTACAGTATTTTTATCATTACCATTACGTTTATTTATATCTTTAATCTTTTGTTTTAAGGTTTTAGTAGTTGTTTTTGGGGTGTGACAAATTTCAGCATTTTTAGCTGGTTTAGGTGTGACAATTTGGTCTTTCGTAATGATTGGCTGAATGATAATCACGTTACTTGTTTGTCTCTTGTCGCTCTTACGTTTCGTTTCAAGTTGCTTAATAATACCAAGGGATTCTAAGTATTGGCATGCACGAATAACCGATCTACGGCTAATGTTTAGGTCTTCCGCAATCTTCTTTTTGGATTTAAAAGATACACCGAAATATTTACAAGAATGGTTGTGTAAGTGATTGAGTACAGCCAATTGATTTTTATTCAGCTGATCAGCAAATTGTTCCTTATATGCACGTACAGTGTCATTTAGTTCCCCGATAGTTTGAAAAGATACTAAGTTTTCATATGTTTCTATACTAGCAAGAATGGTAATGGCTTGTTTCTTTTTCATAAGGGCTCGTCTCCTCCTGAAATAAAAAAGCAACAGAATGCCACAAAATGTAAGCAAACTGTTGCTAGGAGACCCTTATGTACGATAAAATGAGGTACATAAAGAGTTACAGCAGGTGTTTGCCTAGGCTCGTTAGGCGGACGGTTAATAAGGTGTTCCACCACCCTATTAACACGCTGTGCTCTTTTATTTTTTTGTTAGTTTAATTTGAGTTTTTTCGGTAACGGATTTGGTCACAAATAAGTAAAATAATGCGTTTATTACACTTTTTAAAGGTAGTATAAAACGCTTATATATCAACGTTTTTTGTTTGAATTCATTAGTTTGTTTTTATAATTGATAGAAGCGTGGTGTATATACGGGTGGGATATTAGAATACTTTATGGAACAAGATTTATATTTTCCATATGTAATCGGTGTGTCAGCTGGTGCTTGTCATGCAGCGTCGTATCTTTCCAGACAAAAAAATAGAAATAAAACGGTCAATATTGATTATGCATCACATCCGAAATATTTGTCGTATAAAAACTTATGGAGAAAACGTCAGCTATTTGATATGGATTTCATTTTTCATGAAATTCCAGAAAAGCATGTTCCGTTTGATTTTGAAACATATTTTAATAGCCCAGAACGTTTCCTTGTAGGAACGACGGATTGTGAAACAGGACAATCAGTTTATTTTGAGAAAGAAGGAACGAATGATGATGCACTAAATTTATTACAAGCGTCTAGTTCATTGCCTTTCATTGCACCAGTAGTAAATTATCGTGGTAAGCAGTTATTAGATGGCGGGATTTCTGATCCAATTCCAGTTCGTAAAGCACAGGAAGATGGATTTAAAAAATCAGTCGTTATTTTAACGAGAAATCATGGTTACGCGAAGAAAAAATCAAAATTCGGATGGATTGCAGGAAAAGCTTATAAAAAATATCCGAATCTTGTTAACACGATGTTGAATCGTTATGAAGTGTATAATGAAACACTTCACTATATTGAAAAAGAAGAGCAAGCTGGTAATTTATTTGTTATTCGCCCAGAAGTGCCGCTTCAAGTAGATCGTATGGAAAAAGATACAGCAAAACTACAAAGTTTATACGAGCAAGGCTATGAAGATGCAAAGAGACAATTTGCAGATTTACAGGCGTTCTTACAAAAATAATAATTAGGCTGTGGAGATGGAGTTCTCTGCAGTCTTTTTTGTATTACTTGCTTATGTTACTTTTAAAAAATGTATGAATGTTTAAGTGTTTAAAGAGTTTGTAAAACATTGGGGCGTCGTATTGAGGAGAATTTACTTGAGAGGTATTATGACGATGTAGCGCTACTAAACTATTAAATTTATGAGGTGATTGTTAATGAAAGGAAAAGTTTTTTCAATTACGACTTTAGTATTATTAGCAACATCAATCTCAACAAGTGCATTTTATCCAACTCTAAGCGGTCACAAAAGCGGTAACCTACTATCTTACAGAGCTCAAACTACTACGAATCAAAATGCATCTCGTTGTTCAGTAGCAATTTCTTTTATTAAATCAAATGGAAATAATTCATATATTGAAAGCGCTTCAGATAAATTAGGATCCCATGAATCTGGAAGAGCATTAAACGCAACTGTGAGTAATGGTGCATATAACGCCTTTGGTGCAAAAGGACTATACTCTGAGCATTATGCTAATGAAAATAATGACTATCAAGAAGATACACACAAAGGTACTTTTGATAGTAATGGTAACTTACGATTACAGTGGTAAAAAGCATTAAACAGTTGTCTTTATAAATATTTGGATAAGGAGAAGGGGATGTTCATCATCTCCTTCTTATTTAAAAGGAGTAGAGACATGTATTTAGCTTTTAAAAATATAAAAAACAACAAACTGTTTTCAGTCATTCTTCTTATGGCATTTTTTATTTCTTTTCTTTCTATATCAATATCCGCACTTTTAACAGAGTCTAAACGAAACTTTATATCTGCTTTTCAAATAGGTTTTCCAGAGAAGAATCAAATTTTAACTGTTCCGATAGCGAATGCAACTGAATTGGAAGAGATAATTCCTTTCATACAAGATACTTTTGTTAAAAGTGATATTTACGTAGAGAATTTAAAAGCATTAAATAGTTCAGGGGCAACAAAGATCATAGCTGTGAACTTAAAAGGTGATTATTATTGGAAGCCATATATTTCTGAAGGACAATATTTTCATCGTGAAAATGTAAACGATATGGTTGTTGGCGATCAAACGAATGTAGAGGAGTTATATGAATTTGATGATACATATAAAAAAATAGGAACTATATCGAGAAAAGACAGTGACGTCGGTGTAGCAGGCATATACGTTCCACTTCAAAACTTACCTACTATATCTAAAAAAGGTATTATCGCGAGTAAACAATTACAATTAACAGTTGTTAATCCTACATCATCTATTCATAACGAAATAAAAAAGTTTATGGGGAGGAGTAAAGATGTACTTTCGGGAGATGTTCAAATACTGAATGAACGAGATCTTCAGGAACTACATGTGACACATATAGATCCAGCAAATAAGTATTATTATAAATTCATTCTTGTTGCAATTGTTTCTGGCATTTCTGCGGTTTTATTTTGGATTTATAAAAAAGAAAGAGAGATTTCATTAAAAAAAGCAGTAGGTGCTTCTAATAGATCTATTTACTGTGAACTATATGTTCAAATTTTGTTTATTTCTCTAGTGGCGATGTTGTTGGTTTTTCTGGTGTTAGAAATGTTTTCTGGAATAATTCATACGTATTTTCAGACATACTTATTAAAACCGTTAACACCATATGTATTGGTATGTAATATTGTTTTTATAATTTTTCTTACAATGTTTGTTACTGTAATTCCAATCAAGCACATTATAAATATATATCCTGGAAAACATTTAAGAACGTAGGAGGTCTTCATGTTTTTTATATTTGATTCTATACGGTCTGTGAAAAAACGGTTGTTACCAAGTTTGATTATAGTAATTTCTTTAATTATTGCATTTTCTTCAGCAATAGAATTTGTTAGTAATCTTTCGGGATATCGAAAAATGATGACGTTAGCAAATAATTTATCAACTCATAAAAATTTCTATGAACTTTATGCGACGCAAGATATAACATTGTTTAGCGAAGAAAAAGCGAAAAATGATTATCAAGATTTCATGCAAGGGTTATCTAATACGATACCAATAACAAATAAAACAAATTATTTGTTCCGTAACTATTCACTTAGTTTAAAAAAAGAAAATGGAACGATAAAGACTCTTATTGTTGATAAAGATATTAATAAGTACTTTCATATACGAATTTCACAAGGAAGATATTTTGAGGAATCGGAATTTCATAAATCAGCATTTGATATTAGACCTGTTATATTAGGGGCTAATTATATAGAAAAGGTATCTATTGGTGATGTTATACGATCTGGAAAAATGAAGCTAAAAGTAATTGGCTTTTTAGAAAAAAATTCACCATTTACATATCCTCGGAGCGGTGAAATATCGGATAATCGTATTACATTATTAGATGACATGGCGATTTTACCAATTGGAACAGAAGAAATAGAGTTCTATAGTGTAGAACTTTTATACAATGGGTTAATTATAGAAACAAAGGAGAAGATAAATATAAATGAATTTCAAAAGAAAGTATTAAAGGTAACGGAAGGTAAGGGGTATTCGTATTATGTTACAAATCCGAATAAATTGTTAGAAAATGAAAAACAAGGTATTGATAATATGTCATACCCCTTATTATTAAGCGGTACAGTCTTATTTTTTTCATTTCTATCTATTGTATTGACATCAATGGCAACACTTTATATAGAGCGTAAAAATATTTCTATTAAATCAGCGTTAGGTGCAAGCACTTTTCAAATATGTCTTCCATTTATTATTGAGTATATGTTGTTATTCATTTTATCGATATGTATAGGAATTACGTATTTTCAATGGGAGAATAGCGGAGCGATTGAAATTCAAAAAGAGCTAGAAAATAGTACCGTATCTTTTTTTGGAACGTTAAAAGTCTCTATAGAATCATTGGTTGTTATAGGTGCTTTATCACTTGTAATGATCCTCGTTATATATGCAATCATTTATTTAAATGTACTAAAAATAAAAAATACATATATGAAAGAGGTGTTATAGATGATTCAGCTCGCAAATGTGGCTAAGGGATACGGAAAGAGCAATTTTAGTGCTTTAAAAGATATTAATCTTACAATAGAAAAAGGCGAAATGATAGCCATTATGGGACCATCTGGTTCTGGGAAATCAACCTTGCTTAACATTATTGGCTTAATTGAGAGCCCCTCTACTGGAATGTATTTTTTAGATGGAATGGATACGAGTACATTCAAGTCAAACTATCATAAGTATAGAAACACGGAAGTTGGATTTGTATTTCAGAACTTTTCGCTATTAGATGATTATACAGTTGTTGAAAATGTAATGCTTCCGCTTGTATATAGAAAAATTTCTCATAAGAAACGTATACAAATATCAAAAGAAATGCTGGAAATGGTAGGACTGGAAAGGCATATTAACAAATATCCTTACGAGTTATCAGGAGGAGAACAGCAAAGAACAGCAATAGCAAGGGCTTTAGCACAAGATACAAAAATTATACTTGCTGATGAACCGACTGGTGCTCTCGATCAAGAAAACGGGAAGAAAATTATGAGCATTTTAAAAGAGATTAATAAACAAGGAAAAACGGTGCTAGTTGTTACACATGATCAAAAGGTAGCTGCATATTGTCAGAGGACGATACGGTTACTTGATGGTTGTATGGTATAATATGGATAATTTTATGTGAAGAGGTGATACATATGGAAAATGTATATAAAGGACTTAGGCATACCGGATTTACTGCAATGCTTATTTTTGGAGGGGGATTTCTACTTCGCTGGCTCATACATGATGAGATGCTATTGGATCAGCTTATTGGATTTAGTGTAGGAATGGTAATGGTTGTTTCGTCAGTTTCCATTCAAAAGTATAGTAAAGAATTACAGATGAATGAGAAATATTAATACTTTTTAACTGCTGTTATCTTTTTCATAGTTTAGTAATCGTGGAGGCTTTCGTGTGATTGTTGCAAAGGGAAAATAGAGCATCGAATTTCGATGCTCTATTTTTTATTTACGCTTCTTTTTAATAAATGAAAAGGCTAAAGCTGTAATTAAAATACTGCCTTTAATGATATCTTGTGCATAATAAGGAACGTTCATCATTGTGAGGCCATTTAGTATAATTCCGATTAATACCGATCCGAGGAATGTTCCGACTATATTTGGTTTCTTGGCACCGAACATTGCGTAACCGATATAGGCAGCTGCGACTGCATCCATTAATAATGGAGCACCAGCTGAAACTTGTCCTGTTCCAACGCGGCTGCATAGAATAATGCCGCCAATAGAAGCTAGTAAACCACTAATCATATAAGCATATACACGGTAACGATCAGTAGGAATACCGGCTAATCTAGCAGCTTCTCGATTCCCACCAGTCATATAAAAGAAACGACCGTACGTTGTTTTTTCTAAAAATAGATGTGCAATTAAAACGACAGTAAGCATGATAATGACAGGGACTGGAATTCCTAAGACGGAACCTTGACCGATAAATAAAAAGGATGGAATAAAATGTCCTGTTGCACCGGACATTCCTTCATAAATTGAGGATCCTTTTGAAAATGTTAAGTGTAGTCCATTAACGATATACATGATACTTAATGTAGCTAGTAAATCGGGTAGTTTAATTCGGATAACGAGTAGTGCATTTAATAATCCAACTAATAATCCGCAAAGAATAGGAACAAGGAGTGTAACTAATAGTTCTTGTCGATATAAAACGAGACAAGAAGCAGCTGCAATTGTTGCTAAACTAGCGGTAGAGCCGACTGATAAATCAAACCCATCTACAATCAATGTAAAGGTAACGCCGATTGCAAGTAACGTTACGATGGAAATAGAACGTAAAATATCACTAATATTGTTATATGTTAAAAAAGAATCATTGACGATAGAGAAAAAAATTGTAACACCTATAATAATAGCAATTGTACTAAATTGATAAAAAAGATGAGTAGGTAAATATAGTTTCTTAGTTTTCGTTTTATGAACGAGATTCAATGGAATAGCTCCCTTCAGATAAATGTAAAAGCTGTTCAGGAGATAGTTCGCTTGGTAAGTATTCACCTACAAATTCTCCGTTTGCCAGTATAAGAATGCGATCAGCGATATGCAACGCTTCATCTTGTTCTCCTGTGAAATAAATTACGGAACTTCCGTTTTCTGTAATGTTGCGAATGAATTGAAAAATGTCTTGTTTCGCAGCGATGTCTACACCTTTAGTTGGCTCGTCTAAAAGAAATAGATTAGGTTTGAATCCACTCCACTTTGCAATTGAGACTTTTTGTTGGTTTCCACCGCTAAGTGAATGAATAAGTGCCTTTGGGTCATTTGGTGAAATACCGAAAGAAGAAATTGCTGTAGTAGCATCATTTAATTCGGTTTGTTTTCGTTTCCAACCTGATTGATGTAAATTTGTGTGACTTATAATATCTTCCGAAAGAAATACGCCTTGTTTTCTTCTTTCTTCTGGTACAAGTGCGATTTTCGCTTTAATCGCATCTCGTGGTGTTTTAATCGTTAGTTTTTGACCGTCTATTTCTGCGTGATAAGTATGACGAGCACCAAATAACGTTTCAGCAAGTGTTGTTTTTCCACTTCCAATTAATCCGTATATCACAACAGTTTCTCCTTTTCGTATTGTAAGAGAAAGGGGAGAATGACCTTCGTGTAATAGAAGCTCTTGTACTTTAAATAGTTCCTCGCTCCCGGTTTTTGGTGCTGTATTAATAGGAAGTGTAAGTTGTTTTCCAGTCATTGCTTCCACAATTTGTTGAGCTGTAATTGTTGTAATGGTTTCAGAAAGGGCAACTTGACCATTATGTAATACAGTTACATCATCCGCGAAATTTCGAATCTCTGATAAACGATGAGAAACTAAAAGGATGCCAATTCCTTTTGATGTTAAATCTTTTAATAGTTTCCCAAAGGTTTCAACTTCTTTTGGTCCAAGAGAAGAAGTAGGTTCATCTAATAAAAGGTAATTTGTATTGTTAGATAAAGCTCTTGCGATAAGAAGTAATTGTTTTTCATGTAATGAACAGTTTGAAACATCTTCCGAAACATTTAAATTTACCTGTACAGTTTGCAAATGTTGTTTAGCAAGTGCGACTAATTTGGACTTTGAAAATAGTACTTTATTTTGCATTGCTAAATGATCGATTAGTACATTTTCTAATACAGATAATCCGGGAATAAGTCCGTGATCTACTTCTTGTGTTACGAAAGAAATGCCATGCTTTTTTGCATCGCGCGGGGAAGTAAAGGAAACAGACTGAGTATCAATTTTTATATCGCCAACAACTGGTTGAATTTCACCAGTTGCTATTTTTAGTAAAGTACTTTTTCCCGCACCGTTCATGCCTAGTAAAGCGTGTACTTTTCCTTTTTGAATATGAATAGAAACATCTTCTAGAACAGGTGTAGCGACATGATAAGAATGTGTAATGTTTTGAAGAGAGAACGTCATCATTTTTTCTCCTTCTCTAATTTTTTCATCCAAGGGGAATATGCATCTTTTGAGTCTCCCCAACCGTTTATATATTTTGATAACTGATCCATTGTTATATTTTCTTTTGGTAAACTATTTTTCTTTACTAAATAAGGTTCTAGTGAATAAATATCTGGCGTTTGTTCACCAGCAATTTTTTTGTATAAAAATCGTACTTGAACCTTACCTACTTCAGCTGGATCAGTTGCAGCTGTAGCAGTCCAAGGTGAGTTTTCTTTTTGCATGAGTTGTAAATCTTCATTGCTTAAGTCAATGCCATATACTTTTATATCTGTACGACCAGCTTGTTCAAGTGCTTTAACAGCCCCTTTAGCAAACTCATCCCACGAAGCGAAAATAGCTTGTAAATCGTCTTTTTTCGGATATTTCTTTAGTAAAGCTTCTACTTGTGTTTGTGTATCGAGCGGTGTGTTATTACTAGCAGTACCGAATCTTGCAACTTCTTTTATATTTGGATACCGTTTATAAAAAGCATCAATGATAACATTGCGACGTTCCATTGGAGCAAATCCGCCGACCCATACAACTGCGATATTTCCTTGTCCATTCAAATCTTCCGCTAACGTTTTTAATGATTTCCATGCAAGACTATAGTCATCTTGATCAATAATTGTCACACCTGGCAAGCGTAGATCGTTATCGAACGCAACTACGGGAATGTTCGCCTGTAACGCTTTTTCTACTCCAGGTTTTAGTGCTTCAGAACGGCCATGATCAATTAAAATACCATCCACTTTTGAATTAATAGCAGTATCTAAATTTGCAGCCATTTTTGCTAAATCGTTATCAGAATTGTAGACTTGTACACTGCCGCCAAATAGCTCAACTTGTTTTTTGACACCCTCAATATATTGAGAGGAAAAAGTTCCGATGGACATTTGCATAATTAATGCGATTTTTAATGGCTTCTTCATTTGGCTTGGAATTTCTGTTTGTAATTGATTTTCTACCGTTGTAGTCGCCTTTCTCACAGTTTGTTGCTTTTGTGAAGAGATAGCATCTTGTTCATTTGTACAAGATGCTAATGTAAATAAGAGAAAAATAAGTACGATGGAACATAATTTTTTCATAAAAAAATCCCTCCTAAACTAAAAAGAGAGAGGAGGGAGTGAAAATAAAAAACGCCTTTTCATATAGAAAAGACGCCTTATCATATTACTCTTATCTTTCAACACAATGTGTTGTAAGAATTAGCACCGTGCCCATAAATGGGTCGGTTGCCGGGCTTCGTAGGGCTCATCCCTCCACCTGCTCTTGATAAGACATCGAATATTTAACTATTTTGAATTATTCCACAAACGAATGGTGTTGTCAAACAGTATTTATAAAAAAATCCCTCAGGAAGAGGGATTTTAATGTGGTAAGAATATCAATTGATAAGCAAACAAAATTCCAAATACATACACAAGTGGGTGAACAGCACGGAATTTACCTTTTGCCACTTTCATAAGTGGGTATGAAATAAATCCAAGTGCGATACCTGTTGCGATACTTGATGTAAGTGGCATGCTTAAGATTACTAAAAATGCTGGGAATGCTTCATCAAATGAGTCCCAATCGATGTGGCGAACTGAACCCATCATAAGACTACCAACAATAATTAATGATGGTGCAGTAATAGCTGATACACCAGAAACGGCACTTACTAATGGTCCGAAGAATGCTGCTAGTGCGAATAGAACAGCTACTGTAACAGTTGTTAAACCAGTACGACCACCAGCTGCAACACCAGCAGATGATTCAATGTAAGCTGTTGATGGTGTTGTTCCGAACATAGAACCGATTGTTGCTGAGAATGAGTCAGATAGAAGAGCTCGTCCAGCTTTTGGAAGTTTTCCGTCTTTCATAAATCCACCTTGTTGAGCTACCCCAAGTAATGTACCTGTTGTATCAAATAATGTAACAAGGAAGAATGAGAATACAACGCCGTATAATCCGTAGTTAATTACGTCAGATACAGCAGTAATTGGATTTGAAACAATAATTCCTTCTGGTAATCCAGGCATTGATGTAACACCGTTTGAGAATGTTAATTGTCCTGTGAAGAAAGCGATAATACCAGTTAATAGCATACCGATAAATAGTGCGCCATTTACATTTAAAGACATAAGAACAATAGTAATTCCAAGCCCAGCCAATGCTAGTAGAACTGGAGCAGAGTGAAGATCACCAAGTCCAACTAAGTTTGCATCATTTTTTGTAACGATACCTGTTAAACGTAAACCGATAAAGGCGATGAAAAGACCGATACCAGCAGTAATTGCATGTTTTAAGTTTTCAGGAATTGCTTCCATTAATTTTGTACGGAAAGATGTAAATGATAGCAAAATTAAAATCATACCTGCTACGAATACAGCAGAGAATGCAATTGCGAAAGTCATGCCTTCATGCGCTTTTACAACAGAGTAAGAGAAGTAAGCATTTAATCCCATACCTGGCGCGATTGCGATTGGTAAGTTTGTAAAGATTGCCATAAATAATGTTCCGACAACAGCAGCAATAATTGTTGCTGTAAATGCTTGTTCAAATGGAACACCTGCATCCCCAAGGATAACAGGGTTTACGACAATGATATATGCCATTGTTAAGAAGGTAATAATACCTGCCATAATTTCAGTTTTAATAGAAGTTTTATGTTTTGAAAGGTTAAACATATAAACATCCTTTCTGTTTACGAATAATTTTCACAACAGTTATATATAATATTCGTTTTTTAACTATTTTGCAATAGTTTTGCATAAAAAGTTTATAACAATTCATATTTTGTGTCTTAAATTCGAATATTAATCGTAACTTGATGTGTGAATTTCAGTTTTTATTATGCACATTATAAGGAAAAGGAGTTGAAAGAAGCTATGCCACAGCAAAAAAACTTTATAACAATGCCTGCGCAACATCAAAATAAGCAGCCGGGGATTGAATCATTAATGAGCCCCCTTCCGCAGTTTGAAGATCCAAATTATAAAGGAAGTGAAAAGTTAAAAGGAAAGAATGTGTTAATTACGGGAGGAGATAGCGGAATTGGACGAGCAGTTTCCATCGCTTTTGCAAAAGAGGGAGCAAATGTTGCGATTGCTTATTTAGATGAGGAAGAAGATGCAAATGAGACGAAACAACGTGTTGAAAAAGAAGGTGTAAAGTGTGTATTGTTGCCAGGGGATTTGAGTAATGAACAGCATTGTAAAGATATTGTGGAAGAGACCGCTCGGCAGTTAGGTAGTTTAAATATTTTAGTAAATAACGTTGCACAGCAATATCCGCAGCAAGGACTAGAGTATATTACAGCAGAACAGTTAGAAAAAACATTTCGTATTAATATTTTTTCTTATTTTCACGTTACGAAAGCAGCACTTTCTCATTTGAAGAAAGGAGATGTCATTATAAATACGGCATCTATCGTTGCATATGAAGGGAATGAAACGTTAATTGATTATTCCGCAACGAAAGGAGCAATCGTAGCTTTTACAAGATCACTTTCTCAATCGTTAGTGCAAAAAGGGATTCGTGTAAATGGTGTTGCACCAGGACCGATTTGGACACCGCTTATTCCATCGAGCTTTGATGAGAAGAAAGTCTCTCAGTTTGGGAGCAATGTCCCGATGCAAAGGCCTGGTCAACCATATGAGTTAGCGCCGGCATACGTATATTTAGCGTCTGATGATTCTTCTTATGTTACTGGACAAATGATACATGTAAATGGGGGCGTTATTGTAAATGGATAGTTTTCATTTATAAGAGCAAAGTAAAGCTAATTACAATTATTATGGTGAGCGCTAGGGGGGATATAGGTGAAAAGGGTATGTTTCGTCTTACTATTATTTTTCTTCCTACCGGTTAGTGCTTTTGCTGATACAGATCATTTAATACTAGTTAATCTTACGACAAACCAGTTGTCTTTTTTTGAGAATGGAAATTACACAAAAACATTTCCAGTAACGACTGGAAGAGATCGTACACCTACGCCTGAAGGTAATTTTTGTATTATAACGAAATTTAAAAATAAAGAATACCATCGAAAAAAAATAGCTGGGGGTGCACCGAATAACCCTCTTGGTACGAGATGGCTTGGGCTAGATAAGAATGAATATGCGATTCATGGGACAAACCGGGAATGGACGATTGGAAGTAGGGAATCAAATGGCTGTATTCGCATGCATGACAGGGATATACAATGGTTATATGACCGAGTACAATTACAAACAAAAGTAATCATTTCTCGTTTTCATACGAGCCCCGAATATGAAGCGAATAAGCTTGGTTATCGCGTTGTGAGCTGGAATGGTCGAAAAATAGAAAAAGAACAAATTGGAATACTTACGTTAGTAGACCGCGCGGATATATATTGGCAAGAACCAAATGGACAGTTAACGAAAGTGAAAACGGTATTGCCAAATGAAAGATATCCGGTGTACTCAAAACGAAAAGATGGAATATATTATATAGGAAACAATTCGTATATTATAGATGAAACAGGAGAGAAAATTCGTTACGAGCAAATTCCTTCTTCGATTTTAAGTAATATATATAAACGGAAATACAATGTTCCGTAATGGCTACCGTATTATAGACGGTAGCTTATTTATACTTGGAGTTTAACTGCAACTATTGTATTTTGCTGAATATAATACAGTACAGATAGGGGGCGGTTATATTATGAAAAGTGAATTTGCGTTTAAAGTTTTCTTAGTAACGACCTGTTTATTTATCTTGTATTTATATGCGTTTCTCGTCTTTTCTTTTTATGTTCCATATGTTGATCTAATATTGTTCTTTGGATTTATTTGGGCGTTTGTGAAAGCGAGGGAAGGAGAGAAGAGTATATATCGGCGCATTACCTTATGCGGAACGGTAGTTCTCGTTATTTTGTACTTTTTTATTATGCATGATTTTTGGAGGGGAATATAAAAAAGCATACGATGAATCGTATGCTTTTTATGTTTAATATTTAGGCTTAAATGTATGACAACAAGTCTCTATACTCGTTGCTACAGAACTTTCTAGCGTCTCATTTGTTAAAGCAGCTGTATATGAATCATTTTCAGTTTGACCAGTTTCATCTGCATCAGGCTGAACGACAATCGCACTTGCTTGACAAAAGTTACCTTGTCCCCAAAAAGAACAGTTGGAAACAGAACATCTTACTTCTGGCATAAAACCCCCTCCTTATACATTAGTGTGGGATTTTACGCCCATTTCATGTGTAGAAGGAGTTTCCTTTTCTTATTACTTTTTCGTTTGCTCAAGCCATTCTTTTAATTTGTCTTTCGGCTGTTCACCACTAATACGGCTCACTTCTTCGCCATCTTTAAAATGAATGATTGTTGGTGTACCTTGAATTTTATATTCATCCCAAGGAGCATCTAATTTTTCAATATCCATAACTTTCATATCAACGTTTAAGTCTTTAGCCATTGGCACTACGACAGGAGATAATTTTTGGCAATGAACGCAAGATGTTTGATAAAAATATACTGTTTCTTCTTTTTTCTCTTTTAAATTCTTTTGAAGATCTGAAAGAGAGATTTTATTTGTGTAGTAGTCAGGACCATCTGTTTGACTATCAGTAGCATTATCAATTTTTTGGCTAGTTGAAGCTTTTTTTTCTTCCATTTGTGTTACAGCGAAAATTGCCGCAAACAAGGCGATAATAATACCACCAAATATAAGCATTTTTTTCATTCTTTCATCTCCTTATTTGTTTTTGATGACAATAAAGCTACAAACAGCGATTGTAATAAAGCCGATAAGTGCTAAAAACGGGATTGTCACAAAGCCGAACCAGTTTATGTATTCTCCCGTACATGGTACACGTCCACAAGCTGCCCCAGCAGCTGAAAATGCTGCGACTTTTTGAATTGCATAGTGATATAAAGAAATACAAGCGCCAATAGTTGCGATTGGTAAAGAATAATTTGCGATGCGATAGTCTTTCTTTGCTACAGCGATACCGAGCCATAAAACGAATGGATACATAAAAATACGTTGATACCAACAAAGAACACAAGGCTCAAATTTCATGATTTCGGAAAAGTACAGACTTCCTAGTGTAGCGATAAAAGAAGCTCCCCATGCGGTAAGTAAAGCATATTCTTGCTTTTTTTCTCGTCCCATATTTTATACCTCTCTTATAATAGTTACATACTAAATTATAGTATGAAGTGGTATGGAAAAGAAAGAAAAAATATTTATATCAATAAAAGTTTTATAAGGAGAAACTTTTATTGATATAAATATTTTAAAAAAGCGCCATTCTCCGGAAGAGAATAGCGCTATAGTTTACATTTGAATTTGTTCTACTTCTTCTACATGCGACTTTTGGGATGCGTGGTCAATATATTGAAATAGGAGCTGCAATTGTTTATCAACTTCTGGTAGTTCTTTACTGTATTGATAAGCGTGTAAAAAATGCTCAATACGCTTAGAAAATAATTGATCGTTCGTTTGAACCATGAGAACGAGTAATTTATCCCAGTTACAGCAATACGTGTAATAGAGAGCTTTATCATAGTCGTTATATGTTTGCACTGTGTACCCTCCTTACCGAGAGTTATATATAGTGTGTGATAAGTAAGGAGAAATACACTTGAAAGAATTTGTTAAGAAAAAAAGTGAATGAAAAGAAAAAACGAGGAGTTTCCTCGTTTTTTAAGCTTTTGGCATTGGTGTAGGTGTTGGTTTGCCATAGCCTTCTTTGTATTTATTATCGATATAGTTACGAATTTCAAGCGTTGATTTTCCTTTTTGTTTCATGGAAGCAGATTCAACTGCGATTTCTAGGCAATTGACGCAAGTCGTTGCATGGGAGTCCCAAACAACTTCACCATTCTTTTTAATTTCACGAATAAAGCAGTTTTTATTATTTTTATGTCCTACACTTTCACCGCAACCACAATAGCATGGAATCCAATCTAATAGCTCTGCATTTTGTCCAGCGACGGTGTAGATATCTTTCATTTGTGGATCAAGCTTATCTAGGAAGGTCGGAAGTGTGTCGACTCCTTTTGTTTTCTCTTGAATGTCAGCTTGCTGAGTGTGCGATGCGTGGTCATGTTCTTCTTTTTTTGATTCAGAAGATTTTTGGTCATTTGTACCAGTACTTCCGCATCCAGCAAGAATTAAGCTTAGTACTGCAAGTAAAGAAAATACATACTTTTTCATTCGCTTGTCCCCTTTACAAATGTATTAATCAAATTGTATCAGAGATTACGGTGTATCGGTTGAAGATTTTTTCGACTGATTTTTGAAGCGCCATCTTAGCGAATGGAATAGAAATAAAAGTGGGATATAAGCGTATACAATATATAAACCCGCTTGAGATAGTACGGTATTTAATGTGTTGATACTTTCACGGTTTGTGAAAAATAAGGATGAAATAAAAATAGCTGCGATAAAAAATGGAAGTGTGATTTTAAACGGTATGTGAAAAGATCTTTTACTAATGCAACAAGAAGACCAAATGGTTAAACAAAGATTAGGTAAAATAATAAGATACCATATGAAAATAATGATGTACTCAAACCTTTGGATGAAAGGAACCTTTATAATTTTTAGCATCGTTAATGTTGGCCAAATTGTATGATGTAGTTGCCCTTGGCTATAGTACATGAGGGAAACGATGGCAAGTATTACGTATAGAATCGTTGTAAAGGCAATACCACCATGCGCCCATTTATTTAATGATTTTCCTTTTTTAATAAATGGATAAAAAACAAGAATTGCTTCAAATCCAAGAAATTCTAATGCAGATGCTTTCGCTGCAGTTAGAATATCTAAAGGTGAATGAGTGAGAATTGGGAAAATGTTACGGACATGTGCATATTTCATTGGGAAAACTAAGAAAAATAGGACGAAAATCGGTATGATAACGCCCCAAAAACATATTCCTGTTACAGAACGAAAACCGCCTCTAATTATGTAATAAGCTACAAGTAAAAATAGTAAAGTCAATTTCCACGGTTTAATTGTAGGAAAGACCCAAACTTGAATAACTTCAATATATGTACGAAGAACAGTAAGGCAAAATAATAAAAGGTATGCGGCAAAGCATACTGAAAAAAATGTTCCAATCCACTTTCCGAAGCATGTCGTATGGATATTCATTAAATCATTATCCTTTTCTAACATTTTCAGCATGCAAAATAACACGATATGAGTTGCAATACCAGCGATAATAAGAGAAATCCAAGCATCATAACCGGCAAATTGCGCAATAATCCTTTGGTATCCTAGTACACCGACTCCAATTTGAAGAGAGTGTAATAGAAGGAATGTGAAATAGGGGGAAACTGTATGTGTTTTATCTTGTCCAGTCATGATAGCACCTCACTATTCTCCAATACCAGATTGTACGACATTAATCTTTACGTTGACAGCAACGTCTACGTTAGGATACATGTCCTGAATTTGTTTCATGCTCCATTTTCTTGAGTGACTACGAATTTCTTCACGTATCCCAATTGGATCGATTTTTTTTTCTTGGAATGTTTGTATTAATTCGTTTAAATCCTTCTCAAGTTTTTTTTCTACATGTCTTTTTACGTAAGTTACATTTTCGCTCTTTGATAAATCAAGCCAACTGGGAGCATTTTTTATTAGTCCATTTAAATTCAGGTGAATGTAAACTTTCGGAATGTCACCGGCGTCGGAAAGGGAACAAACACTATTTCCAGATAAGTTTTGGGTCGCGATTAAGCCTTTATGTTTACCTTGACGTATCGGAACTTCGTAACGCCCATTTTTAGTTGGATTAATGAGTAATTTAAATAAAAAAGACCTTTTCTTATCTGTATACATAATCACTTTATCCTTTTTTAAAAATGCGAGCCCTTTAATGGAAGCAGATTTGTCTTCTGATAATTGAATGTAAGGCAGAAATGGATCGTATCCAGATGAATAGAAGTTATATAAAAAAATATTTAAAGCTGTCCGAGGGATTGTCTCGTTTTTTATGTTTTGTTCCAGTAATTCAGATAGATATAGCGATCCGTTTGTTTTGACATGTTTAAGTAATTCTTCTGCCGAACCATCCACAAGTGCTAGTTGCACATCTCGGCCAATGTTAGGATCACGTTGTAAGTTGTTAATAACATCTCCAATTCCACGTTCACCAAATGCCTTTCCAAATAGAACCACACGCATTTGACCTACAGCGATTGTATGTGGCGATTTGGCGTTTAGAAGGGAAGATATTGTTTCAATTGTACCTGCATGAGTTGATTGAGTTTCTGGTTTAGATTGTACTCCTTTTGTGTAATCTGGATATAAAATTGTCCCGCGAAATTTTTTATCTTTCATTATATCGAATCCACCTACGTGAATTATTCGCTGTGTATCGACTATATTTGCTTCTGTACAACCAGATTGGAAAATTAAAATGATAATGAAAAAGCATAATAAAATATTTTTCATTTTTCTTCACCGTCGCGTTTTTCTTTCGCCTTGTTTGGATCATAGCGCCATTTCTTTTTCGGTCTTAGAAAAGAAGCTCGTCCTGCAGTTTGACTAAATGGAAGGCGAAGAAGTCCTTCAGCTGTACCTAATCCGCGAAATGGATATAAAGGTAATAAATAAGGTGATCCAAGTGATTTTAAGCGAATTAAATGAGCCAATATGAATACAAATCCGACGATAAGACCTACACCACCAAATGCTCCAGCTAAAATGATGAGAGGGAATCGTAATATCCGGATAGTAGAAGACATTTTTACTGTTGGTGTTGTAAAAGAAGCTAGTGCTGATAAAGCAACTGCAATTAATAAAATGTTACTCGTTAAAGCAGCTTGAACAGATGCTTGGCCAATTACAATCCCGCCAACGATGCCGATTGTTTGTCCAACTTTTGTAGGTAATCGTGCTCCAGCTTCACGGAGCAATTCGATTGTGATTTCTAAAAAAAGTGCTTCTAAAATGGGCGGAAAGGGTACATTAGCTCTTGAAAAAATAATCGGACCTAGTAAATCCACAGGAATCATTTGATAGTGATACGTTAATACAGCTGTATAAATAGCTGATGAAAATAGCGAGAATGCTGCTCCGAAAAAGCGAACTAATCTAAGAAATGAGCCAGCTATCCATGGTAAATAATAATCTTCTGGAGAGACGAAGAAATCGAGTAATGTTGCTGGTCCAGCTAATGCATATGGTGAACCGTCGGTTAAAATGACAACCCCTCCATTAAGTAATGCATAAACGGAGCGATCTAAACGCTCTGTAGGGAGTAAAACAGGGAAGGGAGAGTTACTATTATCACTAATAAACTGTTCAATCATAGTTGCATCGAAAGGGTAATCAAAATCAATATCTTGTAGCCGTTGCATTGCGGTGTTAATATGCTGTTCATTTGTAATTCCTTCGATGTAAGCAACTACGATTTTGGTTTTTGACATAGAACCAACGCTAACTTCTTTGAAGATTAATTGCTCGGTTACGATATTTCGGCGTAATAAATGTATATTTATATCAACATTTTCAACAAAACCAACTTTAGGGCCAATAACACTATATTCATTTTCCGTGTCATTTACTAAACGAGTTCCTAAAACGGTACTTTCAGCGCGTAGAAGTGCATAAGCTTCTTGCTCTGAACCTTTTTTTAGCTGTAATAATACGTATCCACCTAATAATTTTTCACGAATATCATCAATGGAAGGAGAGATGATGATGTCTTCAATAGATACAATATTTAAGATATCATCAATATGTTGGATCTCGTCCAATTTATCTTTTATAGGTGCTAAAATGAATCGTTTAATAATAAGTGATTCTACTGTCGATTTATAATAAAACAAACATAATGTCCCATCTTCTATAACGTTAGAAGAAGAAAAGTCGCTGGATTCTTTCATAGCATGAATAAACTCTGGGACAGAACAGACGGTTTGTTTTTTCTTTTTTGATGTTAAACGAAACATTTTTGCACCCCCTAATATATCATTTACTTGTGTTAGTTTTTGGGAAAGACGGGAATTTATACTTAAAAATTAAAAGTTTATAAAGAAAAGGAAGAGTAGTGAATACCTCTTCCTTTTTGGCGTGTTAATTTGTTTTCGTCTCTTTAATAGACTTCACTAATTTCATCATTTCCGCTCGTATATCTTCTCTTTTTACATTTAATTTTTCGGCAATTTGTTTAATGTCCATTCCGTCTTTTTTCATTTTTAATACATCATCAAGAGGGGTATTGCTTTTTTGAGAGATGATTGTTAACACAGTAAGATGACGCAATTTGATGTTATATTCTTTCATTTTTTGCTTTAACTGATCCGGTGTGGATTTTTGCATAGTTGCCAACTGTTGTAGTAGTGCTTGTTTTGTTTCTTTATTCATATGATGTTTTTTCAGCTTACTTGGATCTACACCGAAATGCTCGGCTGTTTTCTCCCAAGATTTATTTTGCTTATAGTAAGCTAAAACGTCTTTTATTTCTTTATTACTAATTCTTGCAATATGAGCAGCTTTCCAAATTTCATGTTTGTTATAACCGAGCTTTTCTAGCGACTGCATTTCTTCTTCTAAAATTGGTTTATGGTGATGCATTGTTACTTCTTTCGGTGTGGTAGCAGAAGCGGGGAAGATAATTGCTCCGCATAATAATGCTGCCATAGTCATACTTACCGCGATTTTTTTGTACATGTAAACTCCTCCTAGATGGATAGTGTGGAAAACTGTACACATATCATTTCCATAAAATGTGAAATACTTGTGAACAAGTTAAGTTTTTTTATTCACAGCATGGAATGATGTTTTTAGAAGTTTTCCAACATAAAACATTGATTAATAGTAAAAAACTAAGGTATAATCGAAATTGAAAATCAATATCAATACTGAAGATAAACTTATACATATAGATAAAAATAAGGGAGAGATAAATATGACTACATATACTTCCATCGCTAATGTGATTAAAGAAAGGCGCTCTGTTCGTACATTTACAGACAAAGCAGTAGAAAAAGATTTATTAATTGAACTATTAAACGATGCAACATGGGCACCAAATCATAAGCACCGTGAACCATGGAATTGTAAACTATACATCGGAGAAGGCCGCAAGAAATTAGTAGATGCAGTATTAAACTCTTTCACAGAAGAAGAAAGAGCGAAACGCGGTAAAATTTTATCAGATCGTTTCTTAAGCACGCCTGCACAAATCGTTGTATATATAAATGAAGATCCGCGTCAAATTCAACGTGATGAAGATTACGCTGCAACATGTGCATTTATGCAAAACTTCCAACTTCTTGCTTGGGAACGCGGATTAGGTTGCGTTTGGAAATCAGGCGGATTAAACTACAATCCATTATTTATAGAAGGAATCGGTTTAACAAGAGGACAACGTATCGTTGGAATTCTTCATATCGGCTATTTCGATAAAGCGCCAGAAGGAAAAGCTCGTACTCCGATTACGGAGAAGATGGAGATTATTGAAGGTTAATAGATGAGACATTCTCGTTTTTGCGGGGGTGTCTTTTTATTATGCAATCAATCCTCATGAAAGCTTGTTTTTCATCATACACTTTCTTAAGGGAAAGTGTAAGGAGGGAAAATAATGAGAGCGAGTGACGATAAAGCACTGCAATATGCGATTGCGGAAATTACGGAAATTGCGACTGGATTTGGGCTTGATTTTTATCCGATGCGTTATGAAATATGTCCAGCGGAAATTATTTATACATTTGGTGCATATGGGATGCCGACAAGGTTTTCACATTGGAGTTTTGGAAAACAATTTTTCAGAATGAAATTACAATACGATTTGGGACTTAGTAAAATATACGAACTCGTTATTAACTCTGATCCATGTTACGCCTTTTTATTAGATACGAACTCTTTAATTCAAAACAAATTAATTGTCGCGCACGTTTTAGCACACTGTGATTTCTTCAAAAATAATATTCGTTTTTCAAATACGAAGCGAGATATGGTAGAGAGTATGGCGGCAACAGCGGACCGTGTGAAAGCGTATGAGCATAAGTACGGAAAAGCAGAGGTAGAAACATTTTTAGATGCCGTACTTGCCATTCAAGAGCATATTGATCCGTCGCTTATGCGTCCGAAGCTCGCATGGAGTATTGATGATTTAGAAGAGGACGAAGTAGAAAAGAAAAAGGTTTCGCAATACGATGATTTATGGAATTTAGATAATCGCAATAAAAAGCAGGAACGTTCTAATGTGCGTAAAAAGAAGAAAATCCCACCACAACCAGAGAAAGATTTACTTCTCTTTATTGAAGAATATAGCCGTGAGTTAGAAGATTGGCAGCGTGATATATTAACGATGATGCGCGAAGAAATGTTATATTTTTGGCCGC
This sequence comes from Bacillus sp. FG16, assembly GCF_057809515.1. Classification (NCBI taxonomy): domain Bacteria; kingdom Bacillati; phylum Bacillota; class Bacilli; order Caryophanales; family Bacillaceae; genus Bacillus; species Bacillus sp. FG16. The sequence goes on along the minus strand of NZ_JBMDKC010000048.1, from coordinate 16,981 downwards.
AGCTTGAAACGAAAATCATGAACGAAGGCTGGGCGTCCTACTGGCATCAACGCATACTTCGTGAAATGGACTTAACATCTGATGAAGCAATTGAATTTGCGAAATTAAATGCAGGTGTTGTACAGCCATCAAAAACAAGTATTAATCCATACTACCTCGGTATTAAAATGTTTGAAGATATTGAAGAACGGTACAACAATCCGACTGAAGAAATGAAGCGACGAGGCGTAAAACCAGGATCTGGCCGTGATAAAATGTTTGAAGTACGCGAAATTGAATGGGACGTATCGTTCCTAAGAAACTACTTAAATAAAGATCTTGTTATGCGAGAAGATATGTACTTATTCCAGCGCCAAGGAAAAGAATATAAAGTAATAGATAAAGAATGGGAAAATGTGCGTGATCAACTCGTAAATATGCGGACAAATGGTGGGTTCCCGTACTTAGTAGTAGAAGATGGAGACTACTTAAAGAACGGAGAATTATACATTAAACATAGTTATGAAGGAATCGAACTCGATTTAAAATACTTAGAAAAAGTATTACCATATCTTCATCAGCTATGGGGAAGAACGGTGCATATGGAGTCCATCGTGGAGAGTAAGGGCGTTGTGTTTTCTTATGATGGGAAGATGGTGCATCGGAAGTATGTGTGAGGGGAAGAACGGACATAGGATACTGTGTCCGTTCTTTTTTATTTGAAATAGGAAAAATATGCTATTCTTGAAAAAAGGGAGTTACATAGAGAAATGGAGTGATCCAAATGAGCAAAATAGGGGTATGTAAGATTGATATTACGCCGCCTGTAGGTATTGATTTTGTCGGATATCATAGAGAGACAGGCATAAATAATGTTGAAGAACGTATTTACGGGACAGTGTTTGTATTTGAAAAAGATGAAATGAAGACTGTGTTTATAAGTATTGATAATATCGGTATGTTAGTAGAAGATACGAATATGATTCGTGAACGAGTAGCGAGTGAGGTTCATGTGCCAGTTGAGCGAATAACTGTTGTTTATACACATACACACTCTGGGCCGGAAACAGTCGGTGATCATCCTTTAGTAAAGTCGTATAAAACGATTTTAGTAAATAATGTAGTGCATGGTGCTGTGACTGCGAATAACCACTTAAAGCGATGTGAAGTTGGCTGGGGTGTTACGAAAGGTGATATTGGGATAAACCGAAGAGAGAGAACATCTGATGGAAAAGCGAAGATGGGAACAAATATAGATGGTGTTGTAGATAAACGAATTGGTATGTTAGCAATAAGAGATGCTGAAACGAAGGAGTTATCTGGGGTTTTAGTATTTTGTACTGCGCATCCGAATGTTTTAAAAGGTGATAGTGATGAATTATCAGCGGATTATCCTGGAATGACGAGAGAGATTCTAGAGCAGATAGTGAACTGCCCTGTTATTATCGTGCAAGGTGCCGCTGGAAATGTGAATGCGAAATATCGCGGTTCAAGGGAAGCGTTAAAACAAATGGCTTACATACTTAGTGGACATGTATTAACGATGTTACCAACAGTTACATATAGTCCAATTGTAAAACTAAGGACAGTTTCGAGTATGATGCAAATGAAGTTGAATGATATTCCTGAAATTGATGAGATACGAAGCATGGCTCGATTAGCTGAGAAGCAGTGGGGCGTGAATACGGACGAATGGCTTACTATCGTTTTAGAGAAATATAGGCAAGGTATTCGGCGGTTAAGTATTGATTTAGAAGTGCAACTGTTTCAAGTTAATGATGGGATTTTCTCTGGCATACCGATGGAACCATTTTCAGAAACTGCCCTAGAAATGAAAGAAATCCTTCAAAATGAATTAGTTTTCTTTGGTGGATATATGAACGGATATCTTGGTTATTTACCCACAAAAGACGAATATGCATATGGCGGATATGAAGTAGAATTAAGTCCTATTGTGTATGGAACAGTTACAAATTTGTTAATGCCACCGGGAGAGAATACTGCGGAGTTGATTGTGAAGAAGGTTATGGATTTATGTAATAAGGTGAAACTTTAATGAGACAGAATTTTGAACGCAGAGTAAAGAATGTGACTAATTGTGTGATTTTGTTAAGTCAACGTAATTAATAATGATTATCATTATTAATTACGTTGACTTTTAAAAAAAGAAAAACTAGAATTTATAAAGGGATCTTCAATTGTTCGCTATCATTTGTATAGGAGGTAAGTTATGGTGTATAGCTTTATTTCTATAAGATGTAGGTTGGCTCTTTATAGTTTTGGTGTTCTTTTTATCTTTTTTTGTATAGTATTTTTGGTGAATCAAAAGGTGTATGCAGAAGATGTACCGTGGACATCAGTTTCAAATGAGGGAGAACGTGTACTTTTTCAAGAACAATCTTTGTATAGTAATGATCAAAGGGAAGAAGATCTTGTTTCGCCTTCATTTGAAGGGCGTAAACATGGTAGGGAAGATTGGGGAGCCTTCTTAGAAAATACGAAGTTAAATTATTCACCTAACATTCTTACCTATTCTGTTATAGGAATAGATGATCGAATACGGGTTAATGATACAACTTCATATCCGTATAGTGCCGTAGTCCATATAGCAACTCAGTATAATAGTGGAGAAATTTATGGATGTACAGGAGCACTAATTAGTAAAGATATAGTGCTGACAGCTGGACATTGTATTTACAATAAAGAAATTGGTGGATGGGCAACAAATGTTATTGTAACTCCAGGACGTAATGGAGGACAAGCACCGTATTTACCTTATAAAGGAACAAAACTTTACTCGGTAAGTGGATGGACTGATAACGAAAATTCAAATTATGATTATGGAACGATTAAATTAAATGGGTCTCCAGGAGATTATACAGGTTGGTTTGGATATGGAACTACCTATGTAGAATCACCAAAAGGTTTACTTGCGGTGATTCCTGGATATCCAGCTGATAAAATAGGAAATGAACGTTACACAATGTGGAGAGATTATGGTCCAATTGAAGATGGTAATCCTAGCAGACTAACATACAAGATTGATACTTATGAAGGGCAAAGTGGATCACCTGTATATCATTATTTTGATACAGGTATCAAAATAATAGCCATTCATACAAGAGGGAATAAAAATATGAATTTTGGAAATCGGATAACAGACAATGTGTTTAATAATATTAAAAGATGGTCTGAATAAATATAGTAAATCCATTTGGATTCATTTTCTTAGACTTTGGTATTTAAGAATTTTAAGCGAAATATATTTAACTTCAAGTGAAACTATTGAGTTTGGAAATTTAAATGTAGGTGTAGTTCAGTTATCTAAAACAAGTATGCCCTCATACTACACCATCTTTAGGTATTGATGTAATAGTAAAGAAAGTTATAGAACAGAGCTATATGAAAAAGAACTTGGAAATATCTAAGTTCTTTTTTTGTTTCAAATTTGTGAAAGAAAGACATATTGATTGAAATTAAATTTTTTATACTCTATCATATACCCATACAGGTATAGGTTTTTGTGGTACATGAGAAAATTAAATAGTATGGAGGTTTAAAATATGTCCAGAAAAATAGTTGTAGTAGGCGGAGTTGCCGGCGGGGCATCAGTAGCTGCAAGGCTTCGTCGTTTAAGTGAGGAAGATGAAATTATTATGGTTGAACGCGGTGAATACATTTCATTTGCAAACTGTGGATTGCCATATTATATTGGCGGTGTCATTACAGAAAGACAAAAATTATTAGTACAAACTGTTGAAAGGATGTCAAAGCGTTTTAATTTAGATATACGTGTATTGAGTGAAGTGGTAAAGATTAATAAAGAAGAGAAAACAATTACTATAAAGAATGTAACTACAGGTAAAACATATAACGAGGAATATGATGTTTTGATTCTTTCACCAGGGGCGAAACCAATTGTTCCACCTATTCCGGGCATTGAAGAAGCAAAGGCGTTGTTTACGTTACGAAATGTACCTGATACAGATCGTATAAAAGCGTATATTGATGAGAAGAAACCACGTCATGCGACGGTTATTGGTGGTGGATTTATTGGAGTGGAAATGGTTGAGAATTTAAGAGAACGTGGGATTGAAGTTACTCTTGTAGAGATGGCGAATCAAGTGATGCCACCAATCGATTATGAAATGGCAGTATATGTACATGAGCATATGAAGGTGCACAATGTTGAGCTTGTTTTTGAAGATGGTGTAGATGCGTTAGAAGAGAATGGGACTGTTGTACGTTTAAAAGGTGGCTCACTTATAAAAACAGATATGATTATTTTAGCAATTGGTGTACAACCAGAGAGTAGTTTAGCGAAAGATGCAGGATTAGCATTAGGAGTTAGAGGAACGATAAAGGTAAATGAGAAATTTCAAACATCTGACCCATATGTATATGCAATTGGTGATGCGATTGAAGTGAAAGATTTTGTTACAGAAACAGAAACGATGATTCCTTTAGCGTGGCCAGCTAATCGTCAAGGTCGCATGTTAGCAGATATTATTCATGGTCATACGGAGTCTTTATATAAAGGTACGATGGGAACTTCTGTGGCTAAAGTTTTTGATTTAACAGTTGCTTCGACTGGAGTAAATGAGAAAATATTAAAACGATTAAATATACCCTATGAGGTAGTACATGTACAGGCAAATTCTCATGCGGGATACTATCCGAATGCTACGCCAGTGCTAATAAAATTAATCTTTAATAAAGAAAGCGGAAAAATTTACGGAGCACAGGCTTTAGGGCGTGATGGAGTAGATAAGCGTATCGATGTTATTGCAACGGCAATGAAGGCAAATTTAACTGTAATCGATTTACCAGATTTAGAATTATCATATGCCCCGCCGTATTCTTCTGCAAAAGATCCAGTAAACATGGTGGGGTATGCTGCAAGTAATATAGTAGATGGTTTTGTGGACACAGTGCAATGGCATGAAATAGATCACATTGTTGAAAATGGTGGGTACCTTATTGATGTTCGAGAACCTAATGAACTAAAACAGGGAATGATTAAAGGCTCTATTAATATTCCGTTAGATGAATTACGTGATCGATTGGATGAAGTACCAATGGACAAAGAAATATATATCACTTGCCAACTTGGTATGAGAGGGTATGTTGCAGCGCGTATGTTAATGGAAAAGGGATATAAGGTGAAGAATGTAGATGGTGGTTTTAAGTTGTATAGGACAGTATTGCCAGAACGTGTTGTATATTGATATTTTTCATCTTCTACTTCAAGATTTAGTGGAAGATGAAAATCTATAGATTAAGGTTTTATTTTTTGGTTTGCGAACATATAAGACAAAAATTAAAAATAGGGGTTTACAAAATACCCTATAGGGTATAATATATTGTCATAGGTTATAAATGGTGACATAATGGTAATGAGGTGATTATAGAATGGAATATAATCAAGATATGAAAAATAGATTGAAACGTATTGAAGGTCAAGTTCGTGGTGTGCTTCGTATGATGGAAGAAGGAAAAGATTGCCGAGAGGTTATTACACAGTTAACGGCATCTCGTTCTGCCCTTGATCGTACAATTGGGCTCGTTGTTGGAACGAATTTAGAGCAATGTTTGCGTGAACAGTTTGAAAGTGGTAATGGTTCAAATGAAGAGTTAATTAAAGAAGCTGTTCAATTACTTGTAAAAAGCCGATAATCTGTCAAACATAAGTGTTGACAGATTTTCAAAAACGTTTTAATATACCCATACAGGTATATGTATATGTATATGTATATGTATATGAATTGTGGAGGAATCGATTATGAGTATAAAAGTGGATATGAGTTTAGATTGTAAAGGTTTGGCTTGTCCGATGCCTATTGTGAAAACGAAGAAGGCGATAGAAGGGTTAGCACCAGGGCAGGTGATTGAAGTTAAGGCAACAGATAAAGGATCTACGGTAGATATAAAAAGTTGGGCGGGTAAAGTAGGACATCAATATATCGGGACGAAACACGAGGGTGATGTATTGGTGCATTATGTTAGGAAAGCAAACGAGCATGAAGTGAATGAAATTGTGAAATATCCTCATACAATTACGAATGCAGAATTACAGTCTATATTGTCTCATGGGGAAGAGAGCATTGTATTAGATGTTCGCGAAGCAGCGGAATTTGCTTTTGGCCATATTCCATCCGCCATTTCGGTACCATTAGGTGAATTAGACAGCGCAGTGTTAGATGAGACGAAGCAAATTTATGTTATTTGCCGAACTGGTAATCGCAGTGATATAGCTTGCCAAATGTTGAATGAGAAAGGTTATTTAAATGTGAAAAATGTTATTCCAGGTATGGTAGAGTGGCAAGGGAATATAGAGAAGTAAATTTTTTTGAACGAAAATATACCTACGGGGGTAATAAGATGAATGTTAAACCGTTACAAGCAAAAGATGTTGCAGAGAAAGTGTTATTCGGAGAGTTATTTATTTTAGATGTTCGTAATGAGGCGGATTATGAAGATTGGAAAATAGAAGGGAAACAAGTTTCTTCTATTAATAAACCTTACTTTGACTTGTTAGATGGTGTAGATCATATTGTAAGTGAATTACCTAAAGATAAAGATGTTTTAGTAGTATGTGCAAAAGAAGGGTCTTCTATATTTGTGGCAGAGCAGTTAATAGAGTTTGGATTACAAAATATTTATTATTTAGCTGGTGGCATGAAAGCTTGGAGTGAATATGTAAAGCCTATAAAAGTTGGAGATTTAAAAAATGGCGGAAGTATGTATCAGTTTAACCGCCTAGGAAAAGGCTGTTTATCTTATATGGTTGTTTCTAACGGTGAAGCAGCAGTTATTGATGCAGTAAGAACGGTTGAAGCATATGAGGAGTTTGCGAAAGAGCATGGCGTTACGATTACGAATGTAATGGATACACATTTACATGCAGACCATATTTCCGGAGGACGTAAGTTAGCTGAAAAGGTAGGTGGTACGTATTGGTTACCGCCAAAAGATGCAGAGGAAGTCGTTTTCTCATACGAACCGCTTGTTGAAGGATCTGTTATTACGGTGGGGGGTACTAAAATTGTAATTGACGCATTATACTCACCAGGGCATACGATTGGAAGTACGTCATTCATTGTAGATGATTCTTATTTATTATCAGGCGATATTTTATTTGTAGATTCAATTGGGCGTCCTGATCTTGCTGGTAAGGCTGAAGATTGGGTGAGTGATTTAAGAAATACGTTATATACACTGTATAAGGAACTGTCTCAAGATTTAATTGTTTTACCAGCTCATTATTCAAAAATAAGTGAAATGGATGAAAGAGGCGTTGTGAGTGCGAGCTTACAATATCTATTTAAAGAGAATGTAGGATTAAATATTGCTGATGAAGTGGAGTTTCGTAAAACTGTGACAGAGAATTTACCACCTCAGCCAAATGCATATGAAGAAATTCGTCAAACGAATATGGGGAAAATTCATCCGAGTGTGGAAGAAGAGCGTGAAATGGAGATTGGCCCAAATCGTTGTGCAGTGCATGAGTCATTATAAAAATAACAAATTGGAGGAATTAATGATGAATATAAACCAAGTATTAGATGCGAAGGATTTAGCATGTCCGATGCCGATTGTAAGAACGAAAAGAGCGATGGATACTTTACAATCGGGCGAAGTGTTAGAAGTACATGTAACGGATAAAGGGTCAATTAAGGATATTCCAGCGTGGGCAAACAAAACTGGTCATGAAATTGTAAAGCATGTAGAAGAAAGCGATGTACTAAAGTTTTGGATTAAGAAGGCGTAGTAAAGAAATAATTTTATAAATGTAGAGGGGGAGTTATATGAACACAATATTAAGTACGCTTTTCATTGTACTTGCTACATGGTTTGTTATTTCGCGCTTTTTACCAGTGAAAGGTGTTCAAAATATAAATGGAAAAGAATTAAAAAGTATAGTGGGGAAAAAGGGGAAGTACTTTATTGATGTCCGTACAGTAGGTGAATATAGAGGAAATCATATGAAAGGATTTCAGAATATCCCGTTAAATGAGTTAGCTAGTAGAGCAAGTCAGTTAGATAAAAATAAGGAAGTAATCGTTATTTGCCAAAGTGGAATGAGAAGTAAGCAAGCTGCAAAGATGTTGAAAAAACTAGGATTTCAGCAAGTAATAAACGTTTCAGGTGGTATGAATGGTTTGTGAGGAGGACTTTAAAATGAAAGAAATGACAGCAAAAGAATTAGAAGAAAAATTGTTAAGTAAAGAAGCAGTAAATATCGTAGATGTCCGTGAAGTAGAAGAAGTAGCTGAAGGGGGAATTCAAGAAGCATGTAATATTCCACTAAGGCTATTAGAGTTTCGTATGCATGAGTTGGATAAAAAGAAAGAATATATTATCGTGTGTCGCTCTGGCGCGAGAAGTGCAAGAGCCGTTCAATTTTTAGAAGGTTACGGTTTTCAAGCGATCAATATGGTAGGTGGTATGTTAGCTTGGGAAGGTAAAGTCATATAGCATAGAGATAAAAGATTTGAGCCTTTTTATAAACAATTAAATACCCCTATAGGTAATTTAGAGGAGGAACAACATGGAACAGCAGAAAAAAACGACAATCGTTTTATTTAGCGGAGATTACGATAAAGCAATGGCTGCTTATATTATTGCAAATGGTGCAGCGGCGTATGATCAAGAGGTAACTATTTTTCATACTTTTTGGGGATTAAATGCTTTAAGGAAAGATGAGCATGTGAATGTAAAGAAAACATTTATAGAAAAAGTATTTGGAAAAATGATGCCACGCGGTGCTGATAAGATGGGATTATCCAAAATGAATTTTGCTGGCATGGGGCCGAAGATGATTAAAGGCATTATGAAAAAACATAACGCAATGCCTTTGCCAGATTTAATTGATTTGGCGAAAGAACAAGGAATTAAACTTGTAGCTTGTCAAATGACAGTAGATTTATTAGGGTTAAAAGAGGAAGAGATTATGGAAGGGGTAGAGTTTGCAGGTGTAGGGGCATATTTAGCAGATGCTTCGGATGGGAATGTAAACTTATTCATTTAAATCACCTTCTTTTTAGAAGGCGGGGGATGTAAGATGAGCTTAGTCGTATTACTTTTTATAATTGGGTTTATAGGATCGTTTATATCAGGAATGGTTGGGATTGGTGGCGCGATTATTAATTATCCGATGATCTTATACATTCCAGTATTGCTAGGATTTACTGGCTATACGTCACATGAAGTGAGCGGTATTACAGCGGTACAAGTATTCTTTGCAACTTTTGCAGGCGCGTGGGCATACCGGAAAAGTAATGACATGAATAAAACATTAGTTATGTATATGGGAGCTAGTATATTAATAGGAAGCTTCATAGGGAGTTTCGGTGCTAACATATTAGAGGAACATACAGTTAATGTTGTTTATGCAGCATTAGCTACAATTGCAGCTATTATGATGTTTGTACCGAAACAAAATAATAGTGGAGATGTGAAGTATAATAAATGGTTAGCAAGCTTGTTAGCGTTCGTTGTAGGGGGAGCTTCAGGCATTATAGGAGCTGGAGGTTCGTTCCTTTTAGTTCCCATTATGCTAGTTATTTTAAAATTACCACTGCGCATGACGATCGCAACATCTATCGCTATTACGTTTATTTCCTCAATAGGGATTACTACCGGAAAAGTGATTACTGGGCAAGTAGTTATCATTCCAGCTCTAATTATTGCGGTTGCAAGTATATTTGCTGCGCCACTTGGAGCACGAGTCGGGAAGAGGCTAAATCAAAAAGTACTGCAATATGTATTGTCCACTTTAATTGTAGGAACTGCTGTTAAAATGTGGATTGATATGATATCGAAATAAAAGGATGGTGCTGCTTGCAGCCCATCCTTTTATTTATTGCCTGTAAACCCCACGGATTATAGTTTCACTTTATGCCCAAATAACTTTCATTAAGTTTTTATATTCGTCATTTGCTAATTTATATAGCATTCTCGTATGTTCAAAGACAAGTGCTGGATTAAAGTTTGGTTCTGAGAATGCAAGAGATGCTGAAATATCAATTGCATTTTGCTTGTTTAATGTGAATTTTGCAAAGCGATAAGATGTGTTTAATTCATTAATGACATGTAAAATATCATTTGTTGATGTTGCATCAGGCACGTGAGCAACATTGAAGCAGTATATATCCACCGTAGGATGTTCGTTTTGGAAAGCAGCGATAAGTTGAATTTTTGCGCCAGCTTCTGTCTCTAATCCTACTGAAAAATGAACAGAGCCATCATTTTCATCTATATTTTCTTCCATGTATATATCGTTGGATTTTAAGTAGTCTTTAAAATCTGAGATGTTATGTTTTACTGCAGCTTTCATATGTATGAGCCCCCTGATAATTGGAATAGATTGCTACTATTTATTATAATTTAAAAATATTAAAAAAGATAGTTAGAAAGTTCTGATTTTTGTATTTAGAAGAATAAAAAGAAGCGGTTCTCTACCTCCATAGAGAACCGCTTCTATATTATTCATTGTCATTAGATGATGTTTCTGTATCTTCACTGCTATTTTTGTTCTTATTTTTCACTTCATTGTTACTTGATTCGCGTTCACTTGAATTTTCAGACTTAGATTCTTTTGTCTTTTTCGAATCAGAGTCTGAGTCAGACTTTGTATATGCAGGTAGCCCAAGATGAGTACGAAGTTCATTTGTAACATTAGCTAATTCTTTTTTATCTGGATTGTAGTAGTAAGTTCGACCACCACCAGCAGATTTGCTACATGTATCGTCACCTTTTGCCATATAGCAATCATCACCTTGGATTTGTAATTTCTCAATTTCCGAATCCGATCCGTACTTATAGAATGAAAGCATATCATCAAATGTTAAGTTTGTAACAAATTGTCCGTTAATATCATCAATGATGTTGCCAACTTTTGTTACAGAACCAGCATTTGTTAGTTTCTTTAAAATAGCTTCGATAACGAGTTGTTGACGTTGTCCACGCATTGCATCACTATCGATGTGTCTTGTTCTAGCAAGAGCAAGAGCTTCTTCGCCATTTAACTTTTGAACACCTTTTTCTAGGTGAATTGCCTCAGCATTATCATTGCTATCTTGCTCAGTAAATTCAACTGGTACATCAACTTCAACACCGCCCAAGTCATCGACGATTTTTATAAATGATTTAAAGTTAAATTTTACAAAGTAATCGACAGGAACATTCATTAATTTTTCAACTGCATCAATGCTTGCTTGTGGTCCACCATTTTTCCCGTTTTTAGCAGAACCGAATGCATGAGCGTGTGTAATTTTATCTTTTTTCTTTTCTATTGGAATATAAGTATATGTGTCACGTGGGATACTTAATAGTTTAACAGTTTTGCTATCTTTATTAAATGTTGCAAGTAAAAGCGCATCTGTTCTTATAGCTTCACCATATTCTTTTCCTCGGACATCGCTTTCATCAACACCCATTATTAAAACAGAGACGTTATTTGTAATAGGTTTTACAGCTTTATCTCGTAAATCTGATTTATCACCGCGTGCTAAATCGTGTGCGGCATTTCGAACAGCAGAAGATGCTTTATTTACTAAAAACCAAGTATAACCGCCGCCTATTAATAAAACGAATAGTATAGCGCTTATAATAATTTTTATTTTTTTCTTATTTTTTTTCGGTTTACTGCGTGTATTTTCTTGCAAAGATGGGTTTTGCTCCATTTCCTGTACTCCTTCATTTGGATTGAAATACGACACTCATATCCACTTATTATAATGAAATTTAGCGAAAAAAAACATTACAAATCATTTACATTTCGTAAAAATTCAATTTATTTATAAAAAGTCAGATTTTCTATATATTATTTTGTAGATGTAGAATAAGTATAAGGGCTATTAGTAGAAATGAAAATATATATTATGAGAAAGCGATAGGGAAGTAAGATTTGTTGAAATATAGCCAAGAAGAAATGAGTAAGCTTACTTATTTCTTCTATATAATAAAGAAGAATTTGACGGATAAAGGAGAGAGCATAATGAATCATACATCATTCCGAGCAATCGTTGTGAACGAAACGGAAAATCATCAGTTTGTAAGAAAAGTTGTTGAGAGAGAAGTAAGTAGTTTACCTGAGGGAGACGTATTCATACAAGTTCATTATTCTTCATTAAATTATAAAGATGCCCTTTCAGCTACTGGTAATAAAGGTGTTACGAGAACATATCCTCATACGCCAGGAATTGATGCCGCAGGAGAAGTTGTGAGTAGTGAAGATAACTCCTTTAAGGTAGGAGATCAAGTTATTGTAACGGGATATGACTTAGGTATGAATACCTCTGGTGGTTTCGGAGAATATATTCGCGTCCCATCATCTTGGGTCGTGCCTTTACCAGAAGGAATGTCATTAAAAGAAAGTATGATGTATGGGACAGCAGGTTTTACTGCTGCTTTGTCGGTATATAAGCTTATTGGAGCAGGAATCAAGCCTAGTATGGGAGATGTTTTAGTAACGGGTGCTACAGGCGGCGTAGGGAGTGTAGCTGTTAGTATATTAAGTAAGTTAGGGTTTAACGTAGTAGGAGCGACAGGGAAAATGGAAGAGGAACAGATGCTACTACGTCTAGGAGCGAAAAAAGTGATTCATCGCGCGGAATTGAATGATGAATCAGGAAGACCGATGTTAAAAGGGCTATACGCCGGAGTTATCGATACTGTAGGTGGACATATGTTAGAAACAGCTTTAAAAACAGTAAAGTATGGTGGGTGTGTAACGACATGCGGTAATGTGGCAGGCCAGGAATTACATACAACGGTATATCCGTTTATTTTGAGAGGTATTAGTCTTTTAGGGATAGATTCCGTGCAATGCCCAGTGGATGTAAGAAGAGATGTGTGGATGCTTTTAGCGAATGAATGGGGAAATAAAGAGTTACTATCTTATACAGAAGAATGTACATTAGAAGAGTTAGAGAAGAAGTTTACACTTATATTGCAAGGAAAGTTAAAAGGAAGAACTGTTATAAATATGAAATAAGAAAAGAGACGCTTAAGTTAGCGTCTCTTTCTTATTATAATGATTGTTTTAAATTGATTTTACCTTGTTCGCCTAAAACACCGTCAGCGATATTTACAGCGTGATCGCCAATGCGCTCTAAGTTACTTACCATATCGACGAAGATGATACTTGCATCACCTGAACAGCTGCGTTCGTTTAGACGTAATACGTGACGTTTACGAAGAACACGTTCCATTTGGTCGATTTTGCGTTCTTTTGCAATAACAGTTTGAGCTAGTTCAGTATCGAAGTTTGTTAAAGCTTCAACTGAGTCTTGCAGTGTTGAAATTGTTAATTCAAGCATTTCGTTTAACTCAGCTAATGCTTCGTCTGATAGTGAAACACGGTTTGAAATTTGGAAATCTACAAGTTCTACAAGGTTTTCTACATGATCGCCGACACGTTCAATATCCCCAACAACACCTGCTAAAACAGAATGTTTTTCAGAATCCGTAGGTGAAAGTGGCTTTTCTGATAGTAAAACTAAATACTCGGTAATTTTTTTATCTAAATTGTTAATAGCTCCTTCTAATTGAGTAGCCATGTTTGCGTGTTTTTTGTCTTGTGTATTTAAAAATTGATTTGCTTCTTTTAATCCATGTAATGAGAACTCAGCCATACGGATAATCTCTTTTTGAGCTTCAGTTAAAGCGATGGCTGGAGATTGTTCAATAAAGATTGGATTTAAATGTTGTGGTTTGAAGTCGATAGCTGCATCCTCACCACGAATGATTTTTGTTACAATCCATGCTAACACTGCAATGAACGGGAATTGAATAATAGTATTTGTTACGTTAAACGTTCCATGTGCAAATGCGATTGTCATTTCTGGGTTTAAATTTAATGACGTTTGGAAGTATTGAATTAAATTTGTAAAAGGTATTAATAAAATTGTAAAGATGATCGTACCGACGATATTAAAGATAACGTGAACTAATGCTGCACGTCTCGCTGCAATTGAAGTACCGATAGCTGCTAATACTGCTGTAATTGTCGTACCGATGTTATCACCGAATAATACAGGAAGAGCAGCTTGTAAATCGATTGCACCTTGACCGAATAGTTCTTGTAAAATACCGATAGTTGCACTTGAACTTTGTACAATTAACGTAAAGACTGTACCAACAACAATACCTAAAATTGGATTATCACTCATGCTAACTGTTAATTCTTGGAACGATTCTAAAGAGCGAAGAGGCTTCATACCTGTGCTCATTAACTCTAAACCGAAGAATAACATACCAAAACCGAATATAACTTGACCTAAAGAATGTACTTTTTTATTTTTAAAGAAGAATAATAAGATAGCTCCAACTGCCATAATTGGGAGAGCGTATTCTCCGATTTTAATTCCGATAATAAATGCAGTAACTGTCGTACCGATGTTTGCACCCATAATAACACCGATTGCTTGTCTTAATGTCATAAATCCGGCACTTACAAGTCCGACTGTTAAAGCGGTTGTTCCTGAACTTGATTGGATTAATACAGTAACTAACATACCTGCTAGTACACCCATAAGTGGGTTTGTTGTAAAACGATCTAGAATATCACGAAGACGATCTCCAGCTGCTTGTTGCAGTCCATCGCCCATGTATTTAATCCCGAATAAGAAAATACCTAATCCACCAATGAACTGGAAGATCATATCTTGAACATTATATTCCACGCATTCCACTCCTTAAATTTCATGTACGATGTAATTATTAACTGAACCTTGAGTCACTGTAAACGGTTTGTTAGTAAAATTTACACTAAATTTACAAAGGAAAGAAAAGTTTACAAACCCTTAAAGAAACAGCTGTATTTTATTGGTTTTCATCTTGTATAAATCTTAATTTTGTAAAGAAATCACACTTTTTAGAATAATATTGTTCAGTTGAATATCAAGGAAAGCCTCTGCGAGTTCATCGTATATTTTTTGATGAAAGTTAAAAAAATATGTAGGAAAATGCATGTAGTTTTATAACAGCAAAACGAGGGAAAACAATTTTTTAATACGATAAAAAAGCTACTGATTTATCCAGCAGCTTTTTCCGTATTTGTATCGCCATGCTTTTGTTTTCTTATGCTTGTAATGTAAATGAAGAGAAAAGCAATAAGTAATAGAGAGGAGTAACGATATACAGTTGCATAGTTGGTAAAATGAGCAATAAATCCAAATATAATTGCTCCAGCGCCGATTCCAAGGTCAAATGCGGAGAAGAATGTAGCCGTTGCTACGCCGCGTCGATGCGGTGCTACGCGGTCAATCATCCATGCTTGTAGTGCAGGTTGGATCGCGCCAAAACCACTTCCGTAACATGCAGCAGCAATAATTAAGCTCGGAATTGTCGTCGTATACGATAATAAAATAATACCTGTAAACGTTATAATAACTCCTGGAATGATGACGAATGTATGGCCTTTCGCATCATATAGCTTTCCAGAGAATGGACGAGTCACAGCGATTGCTAGTGCGTTACATAAAAAGAAGAGGCTAATATCAGCTATGCCGACTTCTGTAGCAAATAGTGTGATAAAACTTCCGATTCCTCCGTACATTAATGTAATACATAATATTAATAATGAAGGAAGTAAAGCTTTACGCTCAATAAATCCATCGAGAAAAGTACTAGATGATTGTTGTGGAGGCTGTTTCGTTTTTTGGATTTGAAGTAGTTTCGTTAATATTAATGAAACAATTGTGCACGATAATGCACATAAAAAAAGAATTGTGAAGTTATATGTTTGCATAAGCCATAGTCCGATAAGTGGACCGAGGGCCATTGCAATTGTTCCAGAAAGGCCAAAATATCCCATGCCTTCTCCGCGGCGAGCTGAGGGAATTAAATCAGAAACAACAGTCCCATATGTAGTCGTTGTAATACCGAAACCAGCTCCGTGTAAAATACGAACAGCAAGCAAGAGAAAGATTGTTGAGGCGAAAAGGTAACTGCCCATAGCGAGTAAACAAATAGCAGTACCGATCATTAAAATGATTTTTTTATTGAATTTTTGCAAGGCGTTCCCAGTTAGCGGTCTAACAAAAAGTGCCGCGACGGTAAACATGCCGACAACCAATCCGATATTGGAACTTGTGCCACCAATTTCTTTCACATAAACAGGTAAGGTTGGAATTAACATTTGAAACCCTAAAAACATACATAAGTTTGCAAAAATTAAAGCAACAAACTCTTTTGTCCATAACGGTTCTCGTTTTACGAGTATTGCTTCTCCCATATATTCATCCCCTATATAAAATTTTCTCTTTTCTTTCGAGTATATGTATTGGCCAATGCAACAGTCAAGGAAGGTGTCTTGAAAACGGATAACAATTTTTAAGGTGAAAAACTGACAAATTTGTGTAAAAGCTACACAACTATGAAAAAAAGATGTAAAGTATAGATGTATAGACTTGTAGGTGTTAAGAATGATAGAAATTGTTTTTTCTTTAAAGAAAGCGGATTCAAAAGAGTAGTGAACAAGAAGGGGATATATACTTTTTCACTACATATATTTGAAAAGGTTTACAATATGATGAAGAAAGAGGCGTGTACATATGAGACGATTAGGTATTTCTATTTATCCAGAACATTCAACAGTAGAGAAAGATAAGGAGTATTTAACATTAGCAAGTAAATATGGATTTACACGTGTGTTCACATGTTTATTATCTGTGGATGGAGAAAAAGAGAAAATTATAGAAGAGTTTAAAGAAACGATATCTCATGCGAATGCATTAGGGTTCCAAGTATTAGTTGATATTAGTCCGTCTGTTTTTGAACAATTAGGTATTTCGTATAATGACTTATCATTCTTCCATGAATTAGGTGCGTACGGTATTCGTTTAGATGTTGGTTTCTCAGGATTAGAAGAATCAATTATGACTTATAATCCGTATGGTTTGAAAATTGAGATTAATATGAGTAATGGTACGAAGTATGTATATAAGTTACGTTTAATATTTTAACAATTGTTCAGTTCCTAACCTTTGAAGCA
>NZ_JBMDKC010000047.1:0-43473 GCF_057809515.1 Bacillus sp. FG16 | reverse complement strand
AATAAGCAGTATAGACACTTTTATCGATGTTAAAACATTAAACGGAACTTATATATATAAAGACGAAAGGTTTAAGTGGAGCAATGTTTTGGGAACTAAGCGGGGATTGCCGTACAAGTCCAAAATATAGTTGTAGTGGTCCAAAATTACTTGATACGCTAGTAAAAGAATTACTTGGTGGACCTATTAGTCAAAAAGATACTGAGCCACCAACGAATGTTAAAAATATTGTAGTTACGAATAAAAATTCAAACTCAGTTCAATTAAACTGGACTGCATCTACTGATAACGTAGCAGTTACGGAATATGAAATTACTGCTGGAGAAGAGAAATGGAGTACAACAACCAATAGCATTACAATTAAAAACTTAAAACCTAATACTGAATACGCATTTTCAGTAATTGCCAAAGATGCTGCTGGAAATAAATCACACCCTACCACTCTTACCGTCAAAACGGATGAAGCTAATACAACACCTCCTGATGGAAATGGCACTGCTACATTTTCAGTCACTTCGAATTGGGGAAGCGGTTATAACTTCTCGATTATAATTAAAAATAACGGAACGACTCCTATTAAAAATTGGAAATTAGAATTTGATTATAACGGCAATTTAACACAAGTTTGGGATTCTAAAATTAGTAGTAAAACAAATAATCATTATGTAATTACGAACGCAGGATGGAATGGCGAAATTCCTCCTGGTGGATCTATTACAATTGGTGGTGCAGGAACGGGTAATCCTGCCGAACTTTTAAATGCCGTCATTAGCGAAAACTAGACGTAATATCCATTAATTATTTCACTAAAGTTTGAATTTAGGTTTGAGCAATACCTCCTAAATTCAAACTTTTAATTTTATGAAAAATCAAAATATCATATTAACCTATTATAATTATATTTAGTTTCCAATATGAAGTTTATATGAAGTTCATTTGAATTTTACATGAATTTCCTTTAATTTCTATTGTCTTCCTATAATATCCACATTATCCTTTACATATAGGAATTATTTTCATTCCATTTCGAGCTATCTATATATACAAAGAAAGATAGTCACCTGTTAGGGAAAGGCTTTCGTATTATTATAAATATAACAAAAGAAAAAGCACGCTTATAAGCGCACCATAAGAGTGCTTCTTCATACAATTCTCATGTAAGAGTTCTCGAAAATCATGTTAATCACAAAGAAAAGGCATTAGCTCATAAAAGCTAACGCCTTTTCTTTATTCATATTGTTCAGCATTCCAATCTTCTATATTCCATACTTTTGTTATCCACGATTCATAGAAAGAAGGTTCATGTGAGACAATTAAAACTGTTCCTGTGTATTGTTGTAACGCTTCCTGTAAAGCCATCTTAGTTTCTACATCCAAATGATTAGTCGGTTCGTCTAAAATTAAAACATTGCTTTTCGTTACGATAAGTTCACATAAACGCACTTTCGTTTGCTCTCCACCGCTTAATAAACGAATAGGTTTTAATACGTGTTCTTCTTTCAATCCACACTTCGCTAATGCTTGGCGCACTTCTTTCTTTGTCATATCTGGTCGTTCTGCCCAAACTTTCTCTAATGGTGTTATTTCTGAAGCAAACTCTTCCTGTGCAAAATAAGCTGGACTCACTCGGTCCCCAACAAAAATTGAGCCGCTTAGCGGCTTTATTTGACCTAATAACGTTTTTAATATTGTCGTTTTTCCAATACCATTATGACCAACAATAGCTATCTTGTCTCCTTTCTTCACTTGTAAATTCAAGTCTGGAAATAACGGCTCACTATAACCCACTCTTAGTTTCTCAGCCTGTAATATACGACTTACTGGTTCATTATAAACAGTAAAAGCAAAACGGGACTGAGGCACATTATTTACCTTTTCAACCCTTTGCATTTTCTCTAATACTTTCTCTCGACTTTTTGCCTGTTTTGCTTTTCGAATTTTATTTTTTTGAATAAATGTTTCTAACTGAGCAATTTCTTTTTGTTGTTTCACATACGCCGATTGTAATTGTTTCCTTTGCAATTGATAACTTTGTAAAAACTTTTCATAATCCCCTACATACCGCTTAACTTTTCGTTCTTCTAGATGGTAAATGACATTCGTAATATTGTTCAAAAATACTTCGTCATGCGAAATGATAATATAAGCTTTTTCGTACAGTTTCAAGTACGATTGCAACCATTCTATATGTGCTGTATCTAAATAGTTTGTTGGTTCATCTAGCAATAAAACATCAGCTTTTTCTAGAAGAAGCTTTCCTAGTAATAGCTTTGTCCGCTGTCCTCCACTTAACTTTGAAACATCCTTTTCCAATCCTATTTCAAACAATCCTAAACCAATTGCTACTTCTTCAATTTCTGTATGAATTTGATAGAAATTAGAGTTTTCCAATATAGTTTGTAACTCTCCATACCTTACTAACAATTTTTCTACTTCTACTGCTCCAGCCATCTCTTCTGCAATTTTTAACATTTCGTATTCAATCGCATACAAGTTAGAAAATGCACTTTGAAAGTATCCTTCAATTGTTGTCCCTTCTTGTAAATCTATATGCTGCTGCAAAAATCCAACCTTCACATGTGGAAACCATTCAATGTTCCCATCATCATGTATAAGTTCTCCTGTTAAAATTCTTAACAGTGTTGATTTTCCAATCCCATTTTTCCCTACTAACCCAACATGCTCCCCCTTTAATAATCGAAAGCATGCATTATATAAGATGGTTTTCTCACCATACGAATGATTTAAATTTTCTACTGTTAATATACTCATTTTTTTCTCTCCTTTACTTATCGTCCATAAGCTAAATAGAGAGACCAACAGTATGAAGCCTTATTTAATTATGCATATAAAAATGGGTAAGGTGAATACACCTTACCCATTACATATTATCGTAAAAAAGGATTAAGGTTCTTTACCTGCTGTCTTCAATTTAGCTTAATCTTAAAAAATAGGCAGACTTCTCCCATATCAAGCTAAAACCATTTGAAGAACAGTTGATAAAGTCATTTTATCCTTTCACTCCTTTAACATTTGTTATATTAAGAGTATAAACTACTCTGTTATATTCTATTCTCTATTTTTCCTTTTGTTCCTTCTCCATTTTTTCATATTCTAAAAAAAAGCCCCTTAACAGTAATTATATCAAAAACTGTTAAAAGGCTTTTTCTATTTTTTCATATAAGGAGCTAACACACTTAAAATCTCTTCCTTATCCTTTTTTAACTCGAGTGATGTTAACATATCCATCGTTCTCGGCCTAGGTAATTTCACTTGTACCTCGCCAACTATTGATGCTGGTCTTTGAGATAAAATAAATACGCGATCCGAAAGCAAGATTGCCTCATCCAAGTCATGTGTAACCATAACGATTGTTTGCTTCTCTTGGTGCCAAGAGTTTAAAAGCCAACTGTGTACTTCCATTTTTGTAAATGCATCTAACTTTCCAAAAGGCTCATCAAGTAACATAATTGGCTTTTCACATAAATATGTGCGAAGAAAACTAATTCTTTGGCGCATACCACCAGACAATTCGTCTGGATAATGATTTGCATATTCATCTAACTTAAACTGCTTTAATGCTTCCATTCCTTCTGTTAGTCTTTGTTTTTTCGGTTTCCCTTCGATTTCCAATGGTAGAACGATATTTTGCAAAGCCGATCTCCACGGTAGTAATAAATCTTGTTGTGGCATATAACTAACAACATCTTGCTCTTGTACTTGCTTATCGTTATATGTTACGTTCCCACTTGTTGGATTTTCAACATTTGCAATCATATTTAATAATGTGCTTTTCCCGCAACCACTCGGGCCTACAAAAGAAACAAACTCTCCCTCTTGTATAGAGGCACTAATATTCTCTAATACATTCTTTCCATCGAAAGATTTCACTATATTTTTTATTTGTAATCCGCTCATTTTTCACTTGGAAGGAATTCATTTGTAAAAGCATCTTTTACATCGATTTTCTTTTTAATAACTTTGTTATCATATAAGAAATTCATGTAATTCGTCCAAATTTCTTCCTTCTGTACTCCCCATGCTTTAGCATCATCTTGATACTTCGTACTTAACCATTTCTGGCTTTCTTGAACTAAATCTTTATTTACATCTGGAACAGCTTTAATTAGAAGATCAGCAGCTTCTTTCGGTTCCTTAATTGCAAAATTATAACCTTCTGTCGTTGCACTCATAAACTTTTTCACAAAGTCTTTATCTTGCTTCGTATGTTTTTCACTCGTAATAATAACAGGACTATAGAAATCAAGCGCTGGATCTAAGTCCTTCACCATAATCGTATTTAACTCTTTTCCTTGACGCTTCGCTTCAATACCATCCCAACCGTAATAAATCCATTCGAAATCTGCATCACGGCCGATTGATTTAAAGAAATCTGTTTGTCCTAAGATAATTTTTTCAACTTTATTAAAATCAGCTTGATGCTTATCCATAATCGTCTTTAATGTCGCTTCTTCCGCTGGTCCTCCCCAGCCGCCATAACGTTTACCTTCAAAAGCTTTCGGTGACGTCATATTATCTTTCTTAAGCGATGCAAAAGCTGAAGTGTTATGCTGAATAATCGCGCCTACAGACACAACAGGGATCCCTTCCACACGAGCTAACGTTACATTTTCTTGTGCGCTTATTGCGAAGTCAGCTTTTCCTGATGCTATCATTTGCTCTGCTGTTACATTGTCACCTGGTTGAATAATTTCTACATCTAATCCTTGCTTTTTGTAATAATCTTTCGCTTGCGCTACATATAAGCCAGTATGATTCGTATTTGGAAACCAATCTAATACTACTTTTACTTTTTGATCTTTACTTGCGCTTTCTTCTTTCTTCGCCGGATTACATCCAGCCACACCTACTGCTAATAAGGCAGCTAACATAACTTTTAAACCTTTTTTCATTTTCTGCCGTCCTTTCTATATATCCATGGTGCTGTTATTCTTGCCATAAACTCTACGATAAAATACAGGCATAATGTCACCATAACGATGATTGCTGCAACACCAAATACTCGGGCAGTCAAAAAGGATTTTGTAGCCCTCGTAAGCATAACCCCTAATCCTTCACTTGCACCGAGCCATTCTCCGATAATTGCCCCCATTACGCTATATGTAACTGCAATTTTTAAACCTGAGAAAAAGTATGGGAGCACTGCTGGAAATTTTACTTTCTGGTAAACTTGCCACTTTGTCGCCTTCATTGTTTGTAACAGCTTCAACATGTTTTTATCTACTGTTTGAAAACCTTCTAAAATACTAAGCGCAATTGGGAAGAAACAAACGAGTATTACGACCATTACTTTTGGCAACATCCCATATCCAAACCAAATAATAAATAGCGGTGCAAGTACAACGATTGGAATTGTTTGCGAAATAACGAGCAATGGATTTATTAAAATACGAAATAACGGTATAACGTCCATAATAATTGCGATGCTCGTCCCCAATAAAATTGCAAAGAATAGTCCAATTATAACTTCCTGCAGTGTTTGCATCGTATTTGGTAATAGTAAATCTTTCATCCCAATTAATTCTTGAACAATGGCAGAAGGCTTTGGTAAAATCCACGGTTCGATTTTAAATAATGAAACAGATCCTTCCCATATTGCAATGAGAAGGATAAGCCAAATAGTTGTAATAAGTTTAGATTGCTTCTGGTTTTTCATATTCATCACGGTACTTCCAAACCTTTTCATCTATTGTTACACCAGTGCTTGGACGATAATGGATTTTAATAGAAGTAATCACTTCTTCTGCTCCAGCATCGACGCAAGCTTGTTGCGCACGTTTAACGACATCAAGAAGTACATCTAATTCTCCTTCCAAAGTTGTTTCCATTGCCCCTACTTCATAACGAACTCCCGATTGTTGCACAACTTCAATTGCTTTATCGACAACAGAATATACATCTTTCGTTTTCGCTTGTGGTACTACTGAAAATGACATTGTAACTTGTTGTGACATAATAAAATCCCCCTTATAAAATTAAATTTCAAAAATAAGAAAAGGCTTTCCTACTGCGTAGGAAAGCCTTGTATGCAAGTTATTATAGAATAACATATGCTACATCACTTTAAGTAACTCCCTACGCTGGCATTATCCAGATCAGGTTGAGGGTCGATGTTTACTTACATCCTCTCAGCCAATTGGCTCCCCGGTCCTTAATTCGTTTTCATTGTAGCATGATTTATTTTATTGAACAAACAAAAGCATGCATAATCATTTCATTATTTTTGGAAAATATCCAACTTTTTCACCATGAGCTAATAACTGCTGTATAAATTCTTTATTGATTGCTGGTACTATCAATTCTTTTTTCTTAATCCATTCATTCGTTCTACGTGTACCCATTACAATTTCAGATTGCTGCGCTCCATCTCCTGCAACTTGAGAAGCAATTAACTCAGCTACTACTTCATTTCCCTTCGCTAATTCAAGTCCGGTATTTACATATTCTGAAAGTGGAACCATTTCAAGATTGTATCCACACTCTCCAATTAGCTGTATAAATTGTTCAAACTCAATTTGATGTGGATGACAGATGTGCAACGTTTCTCCATCTATTTGTGAATCTTGTACATACGTTACAATTGATTTACTAGCAAAATCAATTGGTGTGAAATCGATTCCCCATTTCACATTAGGAGCTTGTCCAATAAGTAGCATCGCTTTAATAAGACGATAGAATGCGTTTCCTTCGATATTTTGTTGGAATACACCTGTCTCTGAATGACACGCTAAGTTACCTGCACGATAAATATTTCCACGGACACCCTCTTGTATCGCTTTACGAACAAGGTTTTCTGCCTGTAATTTGCTATCAGAATACACATTCTCTAACTCTACATCGTAATTAAAATCACCTGTTTCCACATATGTGTCCCATTGCTCTATTGCTAATTCTATCGGAATACCAATTGTTGAAATAAAGTGGAATGATGCTCCTTCTTCCGCTAGGGCTAACATACGACTCGTTCCTTGCACATTCACATTTTCAAACTGGGCTACATCTCCAAAATGTCTTACATCTGCACCGCAATGAATCACCGTATCAACTTTGGAGTGAATAAATTTAAATTTATCCTCATCCATACCAAGATACTCTGCCCCAAGATCACCAGGTACTGCTGTTATGCGTTGCAACCATTCTTGACTTATATCTTTAAAGTAATTTGTTAATGTATTAACAATTCTTTGTTGTATATCTTGCGTCGGTCTTACTAAGCAATAAATATGTGCTGTTGTATCTTTTAATAATTCATACAATATATGTGAACCTAAATAACCTGTAGCTCCCGTTAAAAAGATATTTGAAACTTTGCTGTCTGTCACTTCATTTATACGGGAAATTGGATCTGGCTCATGTATAACTTTATATTCATGGAATACTTCTTCTTCCTCAACTTTTAATTCTCTTTGAATTTGTGCTAACCCATATATCGTTCGTTCCTGGAAGAAGTCTTGAATTGTTAAATACGGAAAGTCTTCTTTCAACAAAGTTAAAACTCGCAATACTTTCAATGAATGCCCACCGATTGTAAAGAAATCATCATGAACACCAATTTTTGAGATTCCTAATACATCAATCCAAGCTTTCGCTATTTTTTCTTCCGCTTCGGTAGATGGTGCAATATATTCTTGTAAACGAAGTGGTTCATAGTCTGCTTCTAGTTGTGCTAATCGCTTCAAATCAACCTTTTTATTCGGTGTAAGTGGCAGTTCATTAATATAAATTAATTTAGACGGTACCATATAATCTGGTAATCGTTCTCTTAAATCATGTATTAAAGTTTCCATAGCAACTTCATTACTAGTTGTATAGAAAGCAACTAAGTAATGACTACCTTCTTCACCTTTCTTCGTAAATACAGCTGCATCTTTTACCATTTCATATTTTGCAATTGTGTTTTGGATTTCACCCAATTCAATTCGATGTCCTCTAATTTTCACTTGATTGTCTTTACGATGTAAAAACTCAATATTTCCGTCTTCCAATATTTTAACAATATCACCTGTTTTATATATCTTACTATCATGTTTTTCATGATGTGGAATAAATACTTCCTCTGTTTTTTCCGGCTTATTAAAGTAACCTTTTGCTAAACCTACTGACTCTATATATAATTCTCCTGGAATACCAATTGGACAAACTTTCATATTGTCATTTAATATCCAAACTTTATAATTATCCGCTGGCTTCCCGATTGGGATACTAGCAAGTTGATCGTTTAACTCCGCTGGAATTGGATATGTCGTTGTTGTAATTGTACATTCTGTCGGGCCATACGCGTTATTTAACTGAACGTGAGTACCAATTCTCTCTCGCCATAGTTTTACTACTTCAGCAGTAAGCATTTCTCCACCAACTGCAATCCTCTTTAATGAATCGAGCTTATACTTACTTTCATCTGGAAGATATGTTGCTACTTGTTGTAGGAAAATTGTAGCTAAGCCTAAAATAGATGTTGCCTTTGCTTTATAAATTGCATTTGCAAAAGCTTCTACCGAAAGCCTTTGTTCATCCAATAACACATATATATTTCCACCGCAGAATAATGACGCGAATAACTCCCAAATAGATGCGTCAAAACTAAATGAAGGGAACTGCGCGAAAATATCTTCTTCACTTAATTCATAATGCCTTTGCATCCATGTACATAAATTCACTACTCCGCGGTGCGCAAGCATTGTTCCTTTCGGATTTCCCGTAGAACCGGATGTATAGATCATATATGCGATATCATCAAGATCAATTGCCACGTTCACATCTATTTCTGAAAATTGTTCAATATCGTAAAGAGATAATTCTCGAATATCCTCAAACGGTACTTTCGCTTCTTTCGTTAAAACTAATTTTGATTGGCTATCCTCGATAATATATTGCACTCGATTTGCTGGATAATCTGGGTCAATCGGAATATAAGCTGCACCTGTTTTTAAAACTGCTAATATACTGACTACCGTATCAATACTTCGCTTCATAAAGATACCGACATAATCACCTTGTTTCACCCCATGATGTAATAACATGTGAGCAATTTTATTACTTTTTTTATTTAGTTGTTCATATGTTAATGTTCCCTCCACCGAAGATAAAGCTATACGCTTTGAAAATTTCCTTACTGTTTCACAAAACATATCCGCAATACTTTTATTCGGGTATAGCACTTCTGTGTCATTTATTTCTTTATATATCACTAATTCTTCTTCTGTAATAATATTCATATCTACAACACATTGCGTCTCTTTTTTTATACCTTGCTGAATTACATACTGAATTTGCTTTATATAGCGAAGTGCTGTTTCTTCTTTCAATTGCTTTTCATTATAAGAAACTTCAAAACAACTATCCTTTAATTCAATAAAGTTTAATTGACTATTTCTATTTTCTTTTCCTACTGTAACTGCAGGTTTCCCCCATTTTTCTTCATCATATTGTAACAATATCTTCCGTTCTTCTTCCATACTTTCTAACTGCATGATTTGATCATTAATTTCTATCCTTAGCTCTTCATAAGAAAGTTCTTGTTCAATTGTAATACATAACGGATAACTACTCTGTCTCATGTAATAAGGTATCACTATACGTTTTTCATTACTAACATGATATAGCCATACAAAAGTAGCTGCGATTAAATCTAATTTATTTCGTTCAAACGCTTGTATATCCTTAATTTTCATTTGAGTATATTCATTTACTTGAATATCCTTTGGTATCATAAACGGTTCATAATTTTGTTGCGAAAATTGTTCATATCTCTCCACATATGAACGTTTTAAGAAAATACTCATACTGAATCCTCTCACTCTCCATAATATAAAAATGAAACTTTGATCATTGGAGGACATGTTCCACCAATGATTAAAATCACAACCGTATATCATTAGATATAAATATATAATTATTCATTTTAAAAAAAGATTAAGGTGTAGATTAAATCTACACCTTATATTATTCTATTAACTTTTAAATTCCCCAATTAACTCTTGCAGCTCCTGTGCAAGCCAGCTTAAAGAAGTAGCTAATTCTGCAATATCTTGTACTGACATTTCCTGTTCTTTCATACTCTCTTCAATATTACCACTACTATTCGCATACGTATTTGCAATATGTGATAGTTCATTTACAACTTGAACGATATTTTGGCTATTTTGCAAAATATCACCTGAATTGCTAGAAACCGCCTTAACTTGGTCCGTAACAGAATGTGCTGATTTTGAAATTTTCTCGAAGAACGCACCACTACTTTGAACAAGAGTAATTCCAGATTCTACTTCTTTTGAACCTTTTTGCATTGAAACTACAGCCTCTTCTGCTTCAGCTTGTGTTTCCCCAATTAATTTAGCTATATCTTTCGCTGACGTTTCAGTTTGCTCAGCTAATTTACGTACTTCATCAGCGACCACTGCAAATCCTCTTCCAGCAGCCCCAGCACGTGAAGCTTCAATAGAAGCATTTAACGCAAGTAAATTGGTTTGATTTGAAATACCTGTAATTACGGTTACGATATCACTAATTTCCTTCGATCTTGTTTCCAATGAATAAATAATCGAAGATAAATCTTTTACTGCATTTTGGATTAAATTCATTTGATTAATAATTTGTCCAATTACTTCATTACCTTCAATTGAATGTTGCTCCATACCTTCTGAGGCAACCGCAACCAGTTTCGCAGCCCCAGTTATCTCTTCCACCTTATTTTCCATTCCGTGCACAATTCCTAAGCATTGTTGTACTGAAGTTTCTTGAGACTGTGCTCCTACTCTTAAACCTTCCATGGAACCTGCAATTTCTTGAACTGCCATACTGTTTTCCTCAGTACTTGCCGATAATTCTTGTGATGAAGAAGAAACTTGCTCTGCAGTTTGTTTTACTTTATCTATAATTCCTTTAAATTTCTCAATCGTTGCATTGAAATAAGTATTAATAATACCAATGTCATCTGGTCTTTCTTTTAATTTAATACTTAAATCACCCTCACCAACTTTACGTAATCCCTCTCTTAGGTCTTTTAATGGGGCTAACGAATTACGAACAATAAAGAATTGAATAACAGTCGCAATAGCTAATGAAATACAAATGAATAGTAAACCTTGCATCATAAATTTCTTCTTTGTATCTGGAATAACAGAAGCATCTACATCTGCCGCAACAATTGCGACAATATTTTTTTCTCCATCCGTAATGGGCTCTAATATTGTCACCCATGAGCCTAGTTCATCTTCATATACTTCTGTCATTTGTGCCTTTTTCGTATCTATCACTTTATCGTATGCCTTCATCCAATGAGCTGGTTGTTCATAATAGTCACCCGGCTTTACAGGTACTGCATTTGTTAACTCTGTAGTCAAACCAACGATTTGTAATTCTCGTTTGTCATTGGGTTTTGCTCCCGTAATATACGTTTGTCCAACACTTTTTAAATCTTTTGTCACTTCATCTAATTGCTCTTTTAACTTTTCCTTCTTCTCCTTTTGGGCTGTAGGATCTTTCGCAAGATCTTTCACTAATTCTGCGTCTAATTGATTTATTACAGTATCTCCTGTTTCAATAGACTGTCTTTCAAATAAAGACATCATACTATTTTGAAACATGTTGAAACTTAACGCGCCCATACTTCCAACAAGCGTCAAAATAACTAGTACGGTTAATAAGACGTTCTTTTGAAGAAACGTTAACTTATGCCAATACTTTTTCATTAATATCCACCTTCCTTAATTAACATAACAAAAAAACAAAATATACGAATATTTTGTTTGAAAATGTTTCTCAATATATTCGAGAATAAAAAAAAGCCAATGTAAAAGCATTGGCCAAGACCAACCCTATCCGTCCGGTAACTGGCTAGCATAGCCTTTCGACCTTAGCTCCTGTAGTTTTGCGTCCTCATGTTTCCATCAGTTTGCCTTTCTCGCTGAACGAGTTGAACGATATGGGAGTTCTATGAGAATTAATTTATTCTCTTTCAAAGATTACAACATATAAATCAAAATGTCTACTTATTTAGAGATATAAATACAAATTTTTAACGCATTGCTTTTTCGAAATAATTTCAAAAAGTACGTGAATGTTACTTTTTTTGTGTTATATAATAAAAAATGTATAAATAACAAGGATTTCTTCGGGTATTTATTTAATTTTCATTCAAATTAAACTATTCGAATATATCTTAATTAATGAATTTCGGAGGTAGTTTATCATGTTTTGGCTACAATTTCTTACCTTGTTACTCTGTATTTTTATTGGTGCACGCCTAGGCGGAGTTGGTTTAGGAGTAATGGGTGGAGTTGGTATGGCAATACTCGTTTTTGTCTTCCACTTACAACCGACCGCGCCTCCTATTGATGTAATGCTCATGATTTTGGCAGTAATTACAGCTGCTGGTGCTTTGCAAGCTGCTGGTGGAATGGACTATCTTGTTCATCTAGCTGAAAAAGCATTGCGAAAAAATCCAAAGCGTATTACTTTTTTTGCTCCAATTGTTACTTATTTATTCACACTATGTGCAGGTACTGGTCACGTTGCCTATTCTGTACTTCCTGTTATTGCAGAAGTCTCTCGTGAATCAGGGATTAGACCGGAACGCCCAATGTCGATTGCCGTAATCGCTTCTCAGCAAGCAATTACAGCTAGTCCGATTTCAGCTGCCACAGTTGCTCTTTTAGCAATGTTCGCTGACTATAAAATTACCTTATTAGATATTTTAAAAGTAAGTATCCCTTCTACTTTCATTGCTTGTATGTTAGCAGCATTCGTTGCTAGTAAGATGGGAAAAGAATTAAATGAAGACCCTGAATACTTAAAACGATTAAACGAAGGAATGATTCCTAAACTTGAAGAGAAAAAAGAATTTGTAGGTGTAAAAGGCGCCAAATTATCAGTTATCCTTTTCCTAGTTGGAACCTTCCTTGTTGTACTTCTTGGTTCATTTGAAGCACTTCGTCCAGGATGGATAGTTGATGGGAAGTTAGCTCGTCTTTCCATGCCGAACACAATTGAGATGGTTATGTTAACTATCGCGGCTCTTATTATTATTTTCTGTAAACCAAATGTAGAAAGCATTGTGTCTGGTAACGTCTTTAAAGCAGGGGCAACAGCAGTTGTTGCTATTTTCGGTATCGCTTGGATGGGAGATACTTTCTTTAACGGAAACTTAAATATGATTCAAGGATCCATTCAGCATTTAGTAACAAGTGCACCTTGGCTATTTGCCATCGCGCTATTCATTCTATCTATTTTACTGTACAGCCAAGCAGCAACAGTACGTGCCTTAATGCCACTTGGACTATCCCTTGGTATTCCACCAGCACTACTGATTGCGATGTTCCCTGCAGTAAACGGATATTTCTTCATTCCAAACTATGGAACAATCGTTGCTGCCATTAACTTTGACCGTACTGGTACAACAGGTATCGGTAAATACGTATTAAATCATAGCTTTATGATTCCAGGTTTAATCGCAACATTTACTTCTATCGGCATTGGAATGCTTTTAATTTCTATTATGTTTTAAAGAAAAAGCACAAACCTTTATTTAAAAAGGTTTGTGCTTTTTTAATCAAACGTTTGTTTAAAATTTGGGGCAGTCCATTTCTCCATGTAGCACTTAAAATACTACACGTCCTTCCCTACAAACTTCTCTTTACTTCTTCAGCTAATTTTCTCGTACTTTCATACGCAGATTCAGCTAAACTAATTGCTGAAATAACTGAAACACCTTCCGCACCCGCCTCTATAACTGCCGCTGTATTTTCAATTGTAATCCCGCCAATACCAACGATTGGCACTGTAATTCCTTGTTCTCTAAAATAAGCTAATCCTTTCGTTCCTTGAACCGCTTTCGTATCTTTTTTCGTACTCGTTGGGAAAATAGGTCCAACGCCTAAATAATCTGCTCCATGTTCGATTGCAAAGCGTGCTTCTTCAATTGTATGAGCAGATACACCGATAATTTTATCTCCCATTTTTTCACGAACAGATGTAATTCCTTCATCATCTTGTCCTACATGAACACCATCTGCATCTAATTCAATGGCTAATTCTACATCATCATTTACAATGAAAGGAACACTATATTCCTTACAAAGAGTCTGCAATTCTTTTGCAAAACGCACTCTATCCTCTCCAATTAAAGAACCTTCCCCCTTTTCACGAAATTGAAAAAGTGTCACTCCACCATCTAACGCTTCTTTCAATACAGTTAAAGGATCCTTCGTGCAGTTATTGCTTCCCATAATAAAATACACTTGTAATAGGTTAGACATTTTCTTTGTTTCAATGCGCATCATGTGTTTCATCCCCCTTACTCTAACTCCTCAATCTTCCCATACTTCTCCATATCAGCTGAAGTTGTATTCGCTAATTGATTTAAAAATTCAATTTGGAAACTACCTGGCCCTTTTTCTACTGTTTTAGCAGCTGCCAGTTCTGCAGCTACACCATAAAACGTTAATGCGGCTACTGCTGCTTTTACATAATCTTTTTCAACTGCTACAAATGCTCCTATTACCGAAGTTAGTAAACACCCTGTTCCCGTAACTTTTGTTAAAATAGGATGACCATTTCGAATAAGAACAGTTCGCTCTCCATCTGTAACAACATCTTCTTTTCCAGTAATGACCGCAACTGTATTTAGTTCATCTGCTGCCTGCCTTGCAATACTTACAACATTTCCATTTCCAGTACCAGCGTCTACCCCTTTAATTTCCCATTTCTCATTAATAACGTTTGCTATTTCAGCCGCATTTCCGCGGATAATTGCTAAATCGATTTCAGCCGGAATATGTCTCGCAACTTCTGTTCGATACGAAGTTGCTCCTGCACCAACTGGATCAAATAGTACTGGCACATTGTTCACATTTGCTGATTTACCAGCGAGTAACATCGCTTCTACTTCCTCAGGACGAAGTGTCCCCATATTTAATACTAACGCTCCAGCAATGCTAGCCATTTCTGCTACTTCCTCTTTTGCATACGCCATTACAGGCGATGCCCCAAGTGCCAACAAACCGTTAGCAGTAAAATTTGTTACAACAACATTTGTAATATTATGAACTAACGGATTAGATTCTCTCACCAAATCCACTACTTTACTAATTTCTTTCATATTCATCCTTTTCATCTCCTAACTATAATGATGGGAGATACACAAAAAGACACTTTGCGCGTACGCAAAGTGCCTGAACATGTGCTTTTACACTCTCCCTACGCTGGCATTATCCAACAGGTTCAAATGGTCAATGACGGACTAGTAGTCATCCTCTCAGTTTGTATCCACAAACTCCCATGTGTTTCTTATTCATCTACTTCAAAGTCTACTCTTATTCTAGTAAAATAACAAGTTCTTTACTTTTCTATTTAATATAGGAGCAACTGATAAAGTGAAGGCTTTTACGGGCAGTTGTTCCCCCACCTAACTTATTTGCTTTCGTTGAATTTTGAGGTGGGGATCTTACTGCCCGTTAATGCGGGATAAAGTGAAACTTTAATCAGTGGGGGTTTTGTTCATTCCATTAAAAACAGCTCAAATATGGAGCGAAACTGAATCTCAAGAAGATGTATGCTATATTTAACTTATGGAAATTTGAAAGGATGTTTTTAATATGTCAAAAAGCGTTGTAATCGCTGAAAAACCTTCCGTTGCACGAGATATTGCTCGTGTACTGAAGTGTGATAAAAAAGGAAACGGCTATCTTGAGGGTAGTAAATATATTGTAACTTGGGCTTTAGGTCATCTCGTTACATTAGCAGATCCAGAAAGCTATGATGTGAAATATAAACAGTGGAATTTAGAAGATTTACCGATGCTACCGGAGCGTTTGAAATTAACGGTTATTAAACAAACTGGTAAACAATTTAATGCTGTAAAAAGTCAGCTACTTAGAAAAGATGTAAATGAAATTATTGTAGCAACAGACGCTGGACGTGAAGGGGAATTAGTCGCACGCTGGATTATCGATAAAGTTAAGCTAAATAAACCAATCAAACGTTTATGGATTTCTTCTGTAACCGATAAAGCAATTAAAGATGGTTTTGCAAATTTAAAACCAGGTAAAGCCTATGACAATTTATACGCTTCAGCAGTTGCACGTTCAGAAGCTGACTGGTATATCGGTCTTAATGCAACTCGCGCTTTAACAACTCGCTTTAATGCCCAGTTAAATTGCGGCCGTGTGCAAACTCCTACTGTTGCTATGATCGCTAGTCGTGAGGATGAAATAAAGAACTTCAAAGCACAAACTTACTACGGCATCGAAGCTCAAACAATGGAGAAACTCAAACTTACTTGGCAAGATACAAATGGCAATAGCCGTAGTTTTAATAAAGAAAAAATTGATGGTATTGTAAAAAGTTTAGATAAACAAAATGCTACTGTTGTGGAAATTGATAAGAAACAGAAGAAATCATTCTCTCCTGGTCTTTACGATTTAACTGAATTGCAACGTGATGCAAATAAAAAGTTCGGTTACTCTGCCAAAGAAACATTAAATATTATGCAGAAATTGTATGAACAGCATAAAGTGCTAACGTACCCTCGTACAGATTCACGCTACATTTCATCTGATATCGTTGGAACACTTCCAGAACGTCTAAAAGCATGTGGTGTTGGAGAATACCGTCCCTTCGCACATAAAGTATTACAAAAGCCTATCAAACCTAACAAATCATTTGTTGATGATAGTAAAGTAAGCGATCATCATGCGATTATTCCAACAGAAGGATACGTTAACTTCTCAGCATTCACAGATAAAGAACGCAAAATTTATGATTTAGTTGTAAAACGTTTCTTAGCTGTTTTATTCCCAGCATTCGAATACGAGCAACTAACATTACGTACTAAAGTTGGTAGTGAAACGTTCATTGCACGCGGAAAAACAATTTTACATGCTGGTTGGAAGGA
This sequence comes from Bacillus sp. FG16, assembly GCF_057809515.1. Taxonomy (NCBI): domain Bacteria; kingdom Bacillati; phylum Bacillota; class Bacilli; order Caryophanales; family Bacillaceae; genus Bacillus; species Bacillus sp. FG16. The sequence continues at coordinate 26,561 of NZ_JBMDKC010000047.1, read as the reverse complement.
AGTATACGAAAATCGATTTGAAGACGATGATGTAACTGATGACGTAAAGGAGCAGCTTCTACCTCGCATTGAAAAGGGCGATACATTAACTGTAAAGTTAATTATGCAAACATCAGGTCAAACGAAAGCACCTGCACGCTTTAATGAAGCAACTTTACTTTCAGCAATGGAGAATCCTACAAAATATATGGATACTCAAAATAAACAACTTGCTGATACGTTAAAGTCAACTGGTGGATTAGGTACTGTAGCGACACGTGCAGATATTATCGACAAACTTTTCAACTCTTTCTTAATTGAAAAACGTGGTAAAGATATTCACATTACATCAAAAGGTCGTCAATTACTTGATTTAGTACCAGAAGAATTAAAATCACCTACACTAACTGGTGAGTGGGAACAAAAACTTGAGGCAATTGCAAAAGGAAAACTCAAGAAAGAAGTATTCATTTCGGAAATGAAGAACTATACGAAAGAAATTGTTTCTGAAATTAAATCGAGTGATAAAAAATATAAACATGACAACATTTCAACGAAGTCTTGTCCAGACTGCGGCAAACCAATGCTAGAAGTAAACGGCAAAAAGGGAAAAATGCTCGTATGCCAAGATCGTGAATGTGGTCATCGTAAAAATGTATCTCGTACAACAAACGCTCGCTGTCCGCAATGTAAGAAGAAATTAGAATTACGTGGTGAAGGTGCAGGTCAAATCTTTGCATGTAAATGTGGCTATCGCGAGAAATTATCAACATTCCAAGAGCGACGTAAAAAAGAATCTGGAAACAAAGCTGATAAACGTGACGTTCAAAAATATATGAAACAACAGAAAAAAGAAGAAGAACCATTAAACAACCCGTTCGCAGACGCATTAAAAAAATTAAAGTTCGATTAAACAAAAAGGTTCCTACCGCTCTCGGTAGGAACCTTTTTCTTAATGAATAATTTTACTTCCTTTTGCATTCTCAACAAATTTTTCACTTGATTTGTTAATTGGTGTTTTCAGTAATAACGCAGCAACGATCATAACTACTACGAAAACACTTAACACAAGTAAGTCTCTTATTACGATATCCCAAAGCATTCCGCCAACCGTTTCACGAATTGCACTAATTGCGTATGTGAACGGTAAGAACGGATAAATTGCTTGGAAGAATTTCGGTGTCATTTGAATTGGGAATGTTCCGCCCGACCCTGCTACTTGCAATACAAGTAAAATGATCGCCATCGATTTCCCAACGTTTCCGAAAATAGAAACGAGTGAGTATACGATACAAACGAAGACTCCACCAATAAATAAACTAAATAATACAAACCAGAACTTATCGACTACGTACGTACCGAGTAAGAATATATCTCCCATCGATACGATAAACGCTTGTGAAAGACCTATCGTTAAGAATGTTAATAAACGTCCGAAGTAAATTTCATGGCTCTTATAATTCGCGCCCTCTTCATGCACTTCTACCGTTAATAATGAAACCATTAATAATGCGCCTACCCATAGTGCAAGCACTGTATAGAATGGTGACATCGCTGAACCGTAGTTCGGCATCGCAAATAATTTATTCTCTTTTAAATTTACTGGATTCGCAAAGTAATCACTTTGCTTTTCAACATCGTTTTTCAATAAGCGTATGATGTCTTTTATATCTTCTTCAGATTCAAAATCACGAATTTTATTTGCTAAGCCTTTAATCTTTTTCTCAGTCTCCGGCATTTCAGCTTTAATGTCTACTAATTTCTTTCTACCGTCTACTAAGCCTTTTGATGAATCTTCTAGTAATTTTTTAACATCTGGAAGCTTTTTGTCTGCATCATTTAAAATTTGAGTTGTATTTTTCGACATCTCTTTTGTACGAGCAATTGCTGTATTGAAATTAGGTACAATTTCTGAATCATACGTCGATAATACATCTGTTAATTGAGCTGATCCGCCCTTCGCAGCATTGTTAATACTTTCAATTACATCTTTTGTAGGTTTCTGGCCATTGTTAAGAAGTGTAATTCCCTTATTCGTTGCCTCTACACCTTTTTGTAAGCTGCTTTTCGCTTTGTTTAATTTTGCGATTCCATTATTAAGGTTTTTATCACTATTTACATCCGCTAAAACCTTATTTGTACTTTCTAGAACTGGAATCATATCATCAATTAAACCGATTCCAGATTGGAATTGACCATTTAAGCTATTTAAAGCTACTTTCGTTGAATCTAAACCGTTAATACCTCTATTTTGTACATCTTCTTTTGCTTTCTGTAAATCTGCTTTTGCACCCTCAATACCATTTTTTACTTTATCGTAATCTGCTTTTGCATTATCATATACTGCATTTGCATCAACTTTGGCTTGATCGACTGTGCTAACTGCTTTTTTATAATCTGCTACAAACGTTTCATTATAATCTTTTTCAGCTTGATCAATTAATCCATTTGCTGCATCTAATTTTTGATTCGCTACATCTGTTACATCTTTCTTTACTTCTTGTCCTTTGCCAATAACATTTACAATATCTTTAATACCGTTATTTGCATTTTCCATACCTTTTTTAACATTAGTTAAGTGATTCACTCGCCCTTGGAAAAAGCTTTGACCAAAATCAGTAGTCGCCGATTTTTGAAGTTCAGTAAAGAAATTAATAAGATATGAAATACCATCTGTACCAGTTTGTAATCGTTCTGATACCGCATTTAAATCTTTCTTTGCTTGTTCTGGATCAAACTGACCATTTTGCAATCCATTTAAAACACTTTTCCCATAAGCTGTTCCTGCACGTGATGAACTTAAAACATTATTTACTGTTTGATTAATATTTTGCGCTATACTCTTATAACCATCACTATTCAACTTAGAAAGATCTGGTCTCGCTGGGAATTCAGGTAATCCATTCATTCCAGACAAGTCAGGAATATTTAGTTCTACACCTGGATTCATTAAAAAGTCAGTAAATGCATCTGCACTATCCATAACGCCTTTTGCTGCCACTAAATCATTTCTTATCGTCCCTGGAGCATTTTTTAATGTTTGATCTTGTCTTGCAAAGAACTTATCTAAATTCGCCAATGCTTCCTGCCCATCATTTATTACACTTTCTACAACCGGCAACTCTTTTTGCGCTACTTTCACAACATCTTCTGCTCGAGTCGCATCATCTAACGCCTTATCCATAAGTGTATTCATTTCTGGGAACTGCGCTTCTAACTTAAATACAAGATCTTTTACTTTTTCGATACTTGGTAAGTTTGTTTCTAAATCGATTCCAAGGTCATTGAAAATTTTAAAAATCTCACCGTTTGCTGTTTTTACAAAGTTTTTACTAATTTCTTCTGTAATACCTGATGCACCTTTTGCTGTAATCTTCGGTGCAATCGCGTTTACTTTTTCATTCACATAGTAATCCAGTTCTGGTTTTTTAGGATTTTCATCCAGAACAGTTGCAATTTTTTCAGAGAAGTCTTTTGGAATCGTAATACTTGCATAATAATCCCCACGCTCAACTCCGTAAATTGCTTGTTTTTCATCTACAAATTTCCAGCCAAGATTTTTGTTTTTCTTAAGGGAGTCTACAATCTCTTTCCCGATATTAATATCTTTCCCTCTTAAATTAGAACCTGCATCTTGGTTAGAAACTGCAATGGGAACCTCTTTTGTATTTCCATACGGATCCCAAGAAGCTTTAATGTTAAACCATGCATATAACGATGGTAAAATCATTAATCCTAAAACAATAACAATTGCAGCCCAATGTTTGGCTACATTCCGTAAATCTGTCTTATAAATACGCCAAATCTGTTTCATAGAAGTTATCACCTAATTATATATTTTTCCTTCTTTAGAAAATGATACATGCATTTTGCAATTATATCACTTTCTACATCGTGTATTAACCAAAAACGTACTATTTTTTCCCATTAACTTTCACTTACTTTATTATATAACGAAGTGAGTCAAAGTATGAATACAAAATGACCAAATCGGTTTTACATTCAATAATAACAAATATATATGAAATGTCATAAAAAATACAAGTATTTTCTCTTGGAAATACTTGTATTCCTAAAAAAAATCCTCACAGCTTTTATTCTCTGTGAGGATTTCTTCTATTATATATCCAATTGAACCTCTACACCGAAATGATCTGAAATTACATTTCTGTTTGTACCATTAAAAATAACTTTTGAAGAATGAACTTTTTTACTTTGGTTACACAATATTAGATCGATTCGCAAATTATGTTTATTTTCATCCCAACCAGCAATCTCGCCTTGGACAGTCGTTCCTTCATCCTTCTCTATTGCTAATTCATATGTGTCATACAACCCTTTTTGCATCATATGCTCATAACCTTCGCCTTCCAAGCGAGCATTGTTATTAAAATCCCCCATTAAGAAGGCGAGCTTATTGCTATCTACACGCTCCATCAAACGATCGACTTGACCTTTGAATGACTCTTCTTCATCATTCCACCAACCGAGATGGCAAGAATAAAACGTTATATCCTTACCATTATAAGCAATTGTTGTACTTACAATTTTACGCGTTTTCCAATACGTTGTATCCTCGTTTTCTGAAATAAAGAACGTATCTTCTTTTATAATATTATGCTTCGTTATAATCGCTAATCCTTCTTCGTACACGTCATAACCAATATGAGAGAAATCCCAAGTAATATTGTAATCTTTTACATGTAGCGCTTTTAACTCTTCTAATAGTAAAAGTCCAAAATTATCTTTTTTCTTGTTACCGCATACATTTTCAGCTTGTATGGACTGACTTACTTCTTGCAATGCGATGACATCGTACTCTTCTTCTTGAATTACTTTAGCAAGGTATTTTATCTTTTCTATTTGATTCTCTTCTTGCCAAGAATGACAGTTTAAAGTTAGCAATTTCATATTATTACGCACCTAACATATCTTGAATGTCTGACTTTAATACGTCAGCTTTCGGACCATATACCGCTTGTACACCTTTATCTTTTACAATAAGCCCTAAAGCACCATTTTGTTTCCACTGTGCTTCTGGTGCAACAACATCTAAGTCTTTTACTGTTACACGTAAGCGTGTCATACAAGCATCTACGTCAGCAATATTTTCTTTTCCACCTAATAAATCGATAACTTTTGTTGCTAATGAACCATCTTGTACATTTCCTGTTCCTTCTGATGCCTCATCTTCATTATCAATATAGTTACCTGCACGCCCTGGTGTTGGTAAGTTGAATTTTTTAATTAAGAAATTAAATAGTGTAAAGTTAAGACCGAAGAACACTAATGAAACAATAACAAAGTTGATTAAGTCTCTTGTTAAACCTGCGTTAACCATCATTGGTGTACGAGTAATTAACTCAATAAATCCAAATGCATGAACACGTAAGTTAATTAAATCAGCTAACGCGAATGCAAGTCCTGTTGTAATAGCATATACAACATATAATACTGGAGCAATAAACATGAACATGAATTCAATTGGTTCTGTTACACCTGTTAAGAATACTGCTAATGCTGCTGATAAAAACATTGGTTTATATTTTGCACGCTTTTCTTTATCAACGTTACGGAACATCGCAAATGCAATCCCCATTAACGCTGCTGTTGAGCCGATAACTTGTCCAGCTTTGAAACGAGCTGGTACAACGTTATTTAATAAATCGTTATATGCCTTCGTATCTCCATTTGCCAATAAATTATTTAAATCTGTAATCCATGCAAGCCATAATGGATCTTGTCCTGCTACAACTTGTCCAACTTTTGAACCAGTTAGCATCGTATATGTTCCGCCTAGCTCTGTATAGTTCATCGGAATCGTTAACATATGGTGTAAACCAAATGGTAATAATAAACGCTCTAACGTTCCATATACAAACGGTGCAACAACTGGTGCACTATCTTTTGAAGCTGCAATCCAGCGACCAAATTCATTTAACCCACTTTGGATGAATGGCCATAGAAGTGATAATACAATCGCAGTAACTGTAGACCAAAGAATTACAACGAATGGTACAAATCGTTTTCCATTAAAGAATGCTAATGCCTGTGGCAGTTTATTATAGTTATAATATTTGTTATATAGATTAGCTCCTAAGAAACCTGTGATAATCCCCACGAAAACTCCCATGTTTAATGCTGGTGCACCAAGTACAGAAGTAAAGTAATCTTTTACAAGTAAATCTCCTGCTATTACTGAAGAAACTGTCGCTTTTGAATCCGCTAACATTTGAGCGTTTACGCCAAATATAGCTCCTGTAATTCGGTTTGTTAAGACGAATGCTAATAGTGCTGCAAATGCACCACCTGCACGATCCTTCGCCCAAGATCCCCCAATTGCTACTGCGAATAAAATGTGTAGATTTGTAATGATTGCCCAACCGATGTCTTCCATTACGCGAGCGATTGTGTGAACTGCGTTAATATCCCCAGCAGACATACCAATTAACTTACCGATGGAAATCATTAAACCAGCTGCTGGCATTACGGCTACAACAACTAATAACGCTTTCCCGAACTTTTGCCAAAAATCAAAAGACGTAATTTTCATCTGTTCTTCCTCCCCTTTATTTATAACAACATAATGATTTAAATTATAATTTCTGTTCCCTTTATGAAAACGATTCCTTATGTTACTTTATTTTTATCTTTACGCAACCGTTTTCATAAATCTATTTTAATAAAAGCGTTTTCACTTTGCAATAGAAATTTATTTTTTTTCATAAAAAAAGATGCTCAAAGAGCATCCTTTTTTATTATGAAATGCGATAAACCCTTGTTTCATAAGGTTTTAAAGCAATTGTTGTTACTTCTTCATGTTCCGCAACTTCATAGTTATTTAAAAGCAAACGTTTGCGTTCTAGTGCAAATAAATCCTCATTATACACTGCTTCCTCTTTTGAGATATTACTAATTACAATGACTTTTTCATCCTGTAACGTACGTGTATATGCATAAATTTGTGGATCGTCTTCTAAAAGTAAATCGTACGTACCATAGTTCAGTACATCGTGCTCTTTTTTCAGGGCAATCATTTTCTTATAGAAATTGAAAATAGACTTTTCTTCATTTTTTTGCTTTTCAACATTAATTTCTTTGTAATTTGGATTCATGCTAAACCAAGGTGTACTTGTTGTGAAACCAGCATTCATCTCATCATTCCACTGCATAGGTGTACGTGAATTATCGCGGCAAGAAGCCCATATAATCTCCATCATATCTTGATGTGGTACGCCCTCTGCAATTTTCTCGCGATATAAGTTTTTAATTGCTACATCATCGTAATCTTCAATATTTGGTAACTGAACATTTGTCATACCAATTTCTTGTCCTTGATAAATAAACGGTGTACCGTGCATAAAGAAATACATCGCTCCTAGAGCTGTTGCACTTTCACGCCAATATTGTTTATCATCTCCCCATGTTGAAACGATACGTGGTTTATCGTGATTTTCAATATATAAAGCGTTCCATCCTTTATTCTCTAATCCTTTTTGCCATTTCGTTAATACTTTTTTCAATCCTACAACATCAAGGTCTTTCTTCTTCTCTGCATCCCATAAACTTAAATGTTCAAACTGGAATACCATATTGAACTTACCTTGCTCTTCTCCAACCCAAAGCTCAGCATCTTCAATCTTAACGCCATTTGCTTCACCAACAGTCATAATATCGTACTTAGAGAATGTACTTTCTTTTAGCTCTTCTAATAAAGGTTGAATACCTTTCACATTCATATGTTTATCAAAAGATGGCACATATTTTAACTCTTTTGGATTTGGCATATCCTTGAGGCCTTCTTCTTTTTTAATATGACTGATCGCATCAACGCGGAAACCATCAATACCTTTATCAAGCCACCAATTAACCGTATCATATAGTACTTCGCGAACTTCTTTATTCTCCCAGTTCAAATCTGGTTGTTTACGTGAGAATAAATGTAAATAATATTGTTCTGTTTCTTCATCATATTCCCATGCCGAACCATTAAAAATACTTTCCCAGTTGTTTGGCTCCGCACCATCTTTACCATCATGCCAAATATACCAATCGCGCTTCGGATTATCTTTAGATGAACGTGATTCAATAAACCATGGATGTTCATCACTCGTATGATTAATAACTAAATCAATAATAAGCTTCATATCACGCTTATGAACTTCATCTAGTAAAGCATCAAAGTCTGCCATTGTACCAAACTCATCCATAATATCTTGATAATCACTAATATCATAACCATTATCATCATTAGGTGACTTATACATTGGACAAATCCAAATTACATCTATACCTAAATCTTTTAAATAATCCAGTTTTGCAATAATACCTTGTAAATCTCCAATACCATCACCATTTGAATCCATAAAGCTTCGTGGATAAATTTGATAAGCAACCGCTTCTTTCCACCATGTCTTATTCATAGTCCTTCTCTCCTTTTGCATCCCATCGGAAATTTTATGCAAACGCTTTCGTAACACTATCATAACAAAATATGAACAGTTTGCAACTGTTTTCATTGAACTCTATGTAGATTCTTTATTCTTATACTTTATTTATTTCTCACAAAGGTAAATCTCATTCTTCACCTCTCCTTGTCCACGCGTATTACAGACATTTTTCATATATTAATAAAAAGCTCTGATTATTTTAGAAAGGAGTAATAAATTGAAGCAAACAAAATTAACAGGTCGTATCGTTGTTCCCACAGATCCTGACTACGACGTAGCCCGAATGAATTTAAATTTAAGTATTCCAAAACTCCCTTGTATTATTGTTTTTTGTCAAAATAACAAGGATGTCTGTAACGCCTTAAAATGGGCACGTGAACGTCATATACCATTTCGGTTAAGAAGCGGACGTCATAGCTATGAAAATTTTTCTCTTTTAAATAGAGGACTTATTATTGATGTGAGTGAAATGCATCGCATTACTGTTAATACAGATAAATTAACAGCAACAATTGAGGCTGGTGCAAATCTTGGCACTGTTTATAAAGAGCTTTGGAATTACGGTGTTACAATTCCTGCTGGTACAAGTGCAAGCGTCGGAATTGTTGGATTAGCACTTGGCGGTGGTATTGGTATGCTTTCGCGCTTATTTGGATTAACATGTGATCAACTAATGGAAGTGGAAATGGTACAAGCGTGTGGAAAATTTGGTGCAAAACTCATTCGTGCAAATGAACAAGAAAATTCTAACCTTTTTTGGGCATGCCGTGGTGGCGGTGGTGGAAACTTCGGAATTGTCACTTCCTTAACTTTTCGAGTCCACCCGATAAAAAATGTATCAATTTTCTCAATTACATGGGAATGGGAAGACTTTATTGCTGCATTTCAAGCGTGGCAAAACTGGGCACCTTATATAGATGAACGTCTCACTTCATCGATCGAATTATTCGCCAAGCAACAAAATAAAATCGAAGCACAAGGCGAGTTTGTCGGTTCTCCCTCTGAACTCCATTCCCTATTATCCCCTCTTCTTGAAACTGGTAGCCCCTCTCTCTTTATAGAAGAAGTTCCTTATATAAAGGCTGTTGAATTTTTTAATGGCGGTAACATCCCTGAAAATTTCAAGCGCTCTGGTTCCTATGTCTATAAACCTATTCCCCTTAAAGGCATTCAACTCATGCAATACTTTCTTTCTCATGCCCCAAATAAAGATGCTAGTATTTGGCATCAATCGCTCATAGGTGCTGTTGAAAATATTCAGCCGAATGAAACGGCTTATTTTCATCGTAAAGCAATTATTGCTCAAGAATACATTACCTCTTGGAAATACGATGATGAAGAAAATCGAAATATACGCTGGGTTAAAGATTTACGAGAAAGCTTAGATCCTTATACACTAGGTGACTATGTGAACTGGCCCGATATCGACATTAAAAATTGGCAAACTAGTTATTATGGCTCTAACTTTCACAGATTGCGTAAGGTGAAAACCATGTATGATCCTTGTGATGTTTTTCATTTCCAACAAAGTATTCCTCCTTTTCATACGTGAAACAAGGGGATAACATAAAAAAATCATCCAATATGCCGTTACCTCACAGTATGTTGGATGATTCAAGTTGATTTTCTATATCGTTTCAAATTCTTGCTCCTACTCATAAACTTTTACTTACAGATTAATTGTATTTCGTATCATTTTCATGCAATGAATGTAATTTAATATTTGGTACTTTATCTTTTTCAATACCTCTATTATAAGAAACAGGAACTTGAAATTCGAATTGCTTTGTCTCATGTTTTTGTAAATAGACTGGTTTCGGTACTGGATAACCTTTTGAATTCTCATTTGCATTATCATATAAAACAACTTTTAATGCTTGTGAATGATTACGATAATTTTTTAAAGTAACAATGCACTTTGGTTCGATACCCTCTCCATTTTTCTCCATCCTACACTGGCTATCTTCTTTTTTATATTCTATTGCTTCTACCCCTGTTTTTCCTGCGTAGTACCATGTTTTATTCAATGTTTGGATGATGTTATTTAAAATAAACGGCATCATTAAAATCAATATACTAATGCCTACTACTTTTATCTTATTCATTTTTCTAAATGTACTAGACTCCTTTTTTCCTAGCCATTTTAAAAATAATATAAATGCAATTACATGTAGTGTGAAAGAAACAATCAATATATTTGAGACTTTATAATCCATATAAACATACGTATGTATCGGAACCTTATAGACATTGAATAATTTTTCCCCAATTAATTCATTATCATTTGGAATTTTTAATAATAACAAAACCCCTATACTGTAACAAATAGCTACTAATCGATCATACTCAATACGAATCATTCTTTCTCCCCTTCACTTTGTTTTTTATTATCGATTTTAGCTATTATTACCATACTATACAATCTTTTTATAGAGGATAACGTAAAAAAGTTCCTTATAAATATATAAAGAACCTTATTAATATACATTATGAATTAAAAAATCAATATACCATTTTCACATAGAGATTTCTTCAAAATATGTTGGATCATGTATTGTAATTTTTTTATCTAAAATTGTAACAATGCTATCATTTTTTAATTGTTTTAATACGCTGCTAACTGTCTCTCGAGATGTTCCAGATATTTTGGATATTTCAATTGTTGTAAGCGGACATGAAATTACAATCTTTTCCCCACTCTGTTCTCCTAAATCCTGCATTAAATAATTTAACGTTTGGATAACACGATCTTGTGCATTAGGAATTGTAATATTTTGCACTCGATTTTCGTTCAATTTTAATATAGATGATAATTGCTGAACAACGTACATCAATTGCGTTCTGCTGGATTTTACCATATCTTCAAAAATTACCGTTGGAATATAATATACTTCCACATCCGTCATTGCTTCTGCTGTATAGTTATATCCTCTGTCTGTAAACATACCACCATAAGGAAAAATAGAATACCGCTTTACATAGTCATCGTATAATAAGTTCCCATTTTGATTAACCCGCTCTAACTTTACAAAACCATCTAACATGAAGTAGATTCTTTCCCTTGAATCTCCTTCTAAAAATAAAAATTGACCTTTTTTATAAGTTCGCCAATAAACAAACTCTGTTAAGCCTTTCAATTTTTTTTCTGTTAAATGAGCAAATAATTCGAACTGCTTTAAGTCCTTAACTACGTTCCGTCTATTCATAAAATTCCCTCTCTCTTGCTGTATGTTGGAGCGAAAAATCAAGAAAACGTATTCAATTTGAATTTTATCATAATTAACTTATATATTCAGATTTCATCATGAAAACTTTATGAACAATGAGTACAAAAAATATTAATAAATAAAAAGAATGAAGTTATTAACCTCATTCTTTTTTTACTACTAAGTAGCGTACATAATAATTTAAACATACATGCATACATTCTGTTTTGAAATAATAGTACCAGCTTTTTCTTCTAGTGCTTCATATACTTTTTCTAAAGACGTAATAATTGTTTTTCTTTTTGGATTTGTATTAACAAAATTAATCGCAGCTTCAATTTTTGGAAGCATGCTTCCCGCAGCAAATTGTTTTTCTTCCATATATTCTTCTAGTTGATTCACTGTGACATGCTCTAATTTTTTTTGATTCGGTTGATTATAATTTACATACACATGATCAACTGCAGTTAAAATAACGAGCGTATCGGCATCTACTAATTCTGCTAATTTCTGCGCAGCGAAATCTTTATCGATAACCGCTTCAGTTCCTTTTAACCCTTCTTCGGAATCAATTACTGGAATTCCCCCTCCGCCAACAGCTATCACTATGTTTCCATCTTCGACCAAAGAATTAATAACTTTATGTTCATGAATACTTACAGGCTTCGGTGATGGAACAACACGTCTCCATCCTCTACCAGCATCTTCTTTAAACACTGCTTTTGTTTCATCCATTAATCTTCTGGCCTCTTCTTCTGTATAAAAAGGACCAATTGGTTTAGTTGGATTTTTAAATGCCTCATCTTTTTTATCCACAACAACGCGTGTTATAACCGTTGCTACATCTTTTTGTATATTCCGTTTTTTCAATGCCTTTTCAATCGCATTTTCCATCCAATATCCAATCATCCCTTGGCTCATTGCCCCACAAGTATCTAATGGCATTGCAGGTGTCTTTTCCGTTTCTGCAGCTTTTTGCTGTAATAAAATATTCCCCACTTGTGGGCCATTTCCATGCGCAATTACTATATCCACATCATTTTCCATTATTTTCACAAGTTGTTCTGCCGTTTTTTCCAACGCTTCTTGCTGCGCTCCCGCAGTAGCTTCTCCAGACTGTATCGCATTTCCTCCTAGTGCCACTACAATTTTTCTTCGTGCCATATTCCAGCCCTCCAGTTGATTTCGCTTTCACAGCGCTTTATAAAGTAATACTGCCTGTAATTAATCCATAAATCGCAAAGAATGCTAAAGCACCAATTGCTACGGATGATGCTAATTCCACTCGAGTAAATATTTGCTTCGAACTCTTTTGCTTTTGAACATTGTAAAAAATAAAAATACCTGGCGCATATAAAGTCATTGTTAATAATAAATACTCTAAACCAGCTGCATAAACTAACCACACGCCATAAATACTTGCTATCAAACCAATTATTATATTTTTATTTCGATCTACTTCTTCAGATTTTAAGCTATGCTTCAGTTGATAAAATGCTGAAAAAGCATATGGGATTAAAATGGCTGAAGATGCTAAAGAGAATGCAAAGTTATACGCCTGATCAGAAACGACGAATGTTAACAAGAATATTTGAATTAAACCATTTGTTATCCATAATGAATTTACTGGAGCCTTATTTTTATTTTCTTTTGCGAACCATTTTGGAAATACTCCATCTTTAGCCGCTAAATATGGAATTTCAGAAGCGAGCAAAGTCCAACCTAACCAAGCACCTAATACAGAGATAACCAAACCTAAATTAATAAAAATAGCACCCCATTTTCCAACAACACTTTCAAATAAATAAGCCATAGCCGGATTTTTCAAACCAGCAATATCTGCTTGCTGCATAAGTCCAAGAGACAATAATGTGATTAAAATGTAAATGATAAGTGTACCAATTAAGCCAATAACCGTTGCTTTCCCTACATCACTTCTATTTTTTGCTCGACTGGATAAAACAACAGCCCCTTCTACCCCAATAAATACCCATAGAGTTACAAGCATTGTACTTTTAACTTGGCTGCCAACTGCTCCCCATGAAAAAGAACCAGTTTGCCCCCAAAATCCATCTAAGAACGTATCAATATGAAACGCAAAGATTCCTATGACAATAAATACAAATACAGGTACTAATTTTGCGATTGTAGTTACTAAATTCACAAGTGCTGCTGATTGAACTCCACGTAAAATTAACATGTGAACACACCACAATAATACGCTTGCACCAATAATGGATTCTACATTTTGACCGCCTTCAAAGATCGGGAAGAAATATCCTAATGAAGAAAATAATAATGTACCGTAAGCTACATTCCCAAGCCAAGCAGATAGCCAGTATCCCCACGCACTATTAAATCCCATAAAATTACCAAACCCTGCTTTTGCATAGCTAAAAATACCACCATCTAAATCTGGCCGTTTTACAGTTAGATTTTGAAAAGATAATCCAAGTGCAATCATCCCAATTCCTGTTATAACCCAGCCAATAATAATGGCTCCAGCACCAGCACCTTTTGCCATATCACTCGCTAAATTAAAGGCTCCACCGCCAATCATAGACCCAACTACAAGAGCCGTTAGTGTAAACAACCCTAATTTCTTATCTTCACCCATTCCACTCACCTCTCTTTAATTGCAATAACAATACAAAAGCAATAGTGAATGATAGTGTCTAAAGGAGGAGAAAGAAGAAAGGAAGACTCCCTTTCTTCTTTACTCCATGTTTCCTAAAGTAGCTGCCATAACCGCTTTAATTGTATGCATTCTATTTTCAGCTTGATCAAATACTTTTGAATGTTTACTGCGGAATACTTCGTCAGTTACCTCCATTTCTTTCAACCCATATTTCTCATAAACTTCTTCGCCATACATCGTTTCAACATCATGAAATGCAGGTAAACAATGTAAGAAAATCACGTTTTCATTCCCTGTTTCTTTAATCATTTTCATATTTACTTGATAAGGTTTCAATAACTCGACACGTTCAGCAAATTTTTCTTCTTCCCCCATAGACACCCATACATCTGTATAAATTACATCTGCATTCGCAACAGCTTCTTCCACATTACTTGTTATCATTACCTGTTCATTATATTTTTTTGCTAAATCAATTACTTCTTGTGCAGGCCATAAAGATTCCGGTGTACAAATACGTACATCCATTCCAACGATTGCTCCACCAACTAGTAAGCTATTAGCAACATTATTTCGTCCATCTCCAACGTAAACGAGCTTCACATTTTTCAATTTCCCTACATGTTCTCTAATTGTTAATAAATCTGCTAGTGTTTGTGTTGGATGCCACATGTCTGTTAATCCATTCCAAACTGGCACACCAGAATTTTGTGCTAAAGATTCTACAGTCTCATGATTAAATCCACGAAACTCAATTCCGTCAAACATACGCCCTAACACTTTTGCTGTATCCTCTACGGATTCTTTTTTCCCAAGCTGAATATCACCTTTCCCTAAATATTCAGGATTCGCCCCTAAATCTGTACATGCTACCGTAAATGCACAGCGCGTACGAGTGGAGGTTTTTTCAAATAAGAGCGCTACATTCTTATCTTCTAAATAATGATGCGGGATACCATTTTTCTTTTTCTCTTTTAATTCTGCTGCTACATCTAGAAAATATAACAATTCTTCTTGTGTAAAATCTTTTTCTGCTAGAAAGCTTCTTCCTTTTAAATTTGGTCTAGTCATTAACATGCTTCATCCCTACTTTCTCCGTTATTTATACTAAATATCTTTACGAACAATTGGCATACTCATGCAACGTGGCCCCCCACGACCACGAGATAATTCTGAACTTAGCACCTCAACCACTTCTATACCGTGTTCCCGTAATAACGTATTGGATACATAGTTGCGATCATATGTAACAACTACACCTGGTGCGATTGCTAATGTGTTCGAGCCATCATTCCATTGTTCACGAGCAGAAGCAATTACATCTCCTCCTCCACATGGAATAAGAACTAATTCACTTAAGCCTAATACCTCTTTTAATGCTTCCATTAAAGAAGTACGATGTGTAATTTTAAGAGTTTCCTCATCTGATCCTTTTTCTAAAATATAAATATTCATATTCCCTTTTGGCCCTTGAATGGCTGGGTGAATTGTAAACTTGTCATAATCAACCATTGTAAATACTGTATCTAAATGCATAAATGCTCGGCATTTTGGAATTTCTATTGCTAACACTTTCTTAATTTTATTTTGTCGGCTAAAGAGATTTTTAGCTAAACGTTCAATTGCTTTAGCTGAAGTACGAGCAGATACTCCAATTGCAATTGTTTCTTCATTTAAAATTAGCTCGTCGCCACCTTCAATTGGAAATTTATAATCACGATCTAACCAGATTGGTACATTATGTTTTGCAAATCTTGGATGATATTTAATGATGTACTCCATGAATAATGATTCACGTCTACGCGCTGGTTCTCTCATCTTATTTATCGTTAAGCCATCGCCCACGCTAGCTGCTGGATCACGAGTAAAATATAAATTAGGCATTGGATCTAAGTAAAACGGATAATGATCTTCCATTAATTCATATAAATGTGTCTTCTTACTTGTTTCAATTTCGCTTTTCCGTACACCGCCCATAATTTTTTGAATTAATTCTTCATTTGAAAAGGAAAGTAAATATTCTTTTAAAGTTTGATGTGCAACATTTACGTCGGCCTGTCCTTCTTTTAAAATACGATCAACAAATTCTTCTCGAAGTTTTTTGTCTACTAACGCCTCAGCGGCTAGTTTTTCTAAATAAAGAACTTCAACACCCCGATTGCGTAACGTTTGTGCAAAATAATCATGCTCTTTTTGAATAATTGGTAAGTATGGAATATCGTCAAATAATAATTGCTGCAAATAATCTGGCGTCAAGTTTTCCACTTCTTTACCAGGTCGTTTTAATAAAACCGTTTGTAATTCCCCAATTTCTGAAGTAACATGTATCGGATGTTTCATTTGTTGTACCTCCTTTTAAATATGTTTGATGTCTTACAAGTACATAATAAATGCTCTGCACTTTCATCTTTGTGAAATCATCCACATTATCATTGTGAAATATTAAACAAGTTATTTTTTTTAAATCATACGAATATGTATTTTTATAACAAACTATCTCGATTTCCCAATAAAAAATACATATATTACGCATATATGTTGAATATTTAACTTCCGTATTTAAACAAAAATCCTGTTTTTAATAAAATTAAAAACAGGATTTTTGCATCTAAATAATTAAATTTAACCTTTCTTCTATAATCTCCCTATCTGATTTCGACTGTGAAATTATAAGGCATGTATCATTTCCACATATACATCCTATTTTTTCTTTCCAATCTAATTCATCAAATAAAACACCAATAACATGTGCATTACCAGGTAATGTTTTAATAACCATTAATTGATCTACACAATCTGTGAGGTATGAAATTTATATTTCATAAAAGCGCAACAAACCGCTAGATTACGCAGTTTTGTACTTTATCGAAAATTATAAATGGCAACACTTTTCCAGTTGTTTGTGACCAATTTGTTACCTCAAAAATTCAAAATAAAACTAACAAAAATAAAAGAGCACAGCGTGTTAATAGAGTGTGCAACCACTTTATTAACCGTCCGCCTACGTCTACTAGGCAAACACTTGCTGTAACTCTTTATGTACCCCATTTTACCGTACATAAGGGTCTCCTAGCAACAGTTTGCTTACATTTTGTGGCATTCTGTTGCTTTTTTATTTTCAAAGGAGACGAGCCCTTATGAAAAAACTGACTGCTTATAATGCTGATGTTCAAAAATATATACAACAAAATCGATTAAGCACGCAAAAGAAATATGAAATTATAGCTGCTATGAGAAAACGTGTCGATGATGCGAATCAAAGTTTTGAATGTCTATTTCCTTCTCGCTCTAAGCGGAAAGTTGTAATGGATCATATTATTTACATGCTCTCAGGAAATGGCATATGCAAGATTTCTGCTGAAACACTAGCAGATAAGGCTGACTGTTCTGTAAGAACTGTGACCGATACTGTTCGTGCATTAAAACAAACAGGTGAAATCCTAGTCGCTGGATTAGCTGATGGTAAGAATAAATATGTATTTGTATTAAAAACGCACCCTAATTTCACAACAATCATGAAAGAAGTATTTTACATAGATGCCTACCAAATTGCCGAACAAAATGCCGAGCAGGTTGCCGAACAGAAAAACCCTGAAACCGTTGAGGCTGTAAGCCTGAAAGATGAAAACACGAGTTCTAACTATAATAACTCTATTAACTCTTTAACTACTTTAAAACAAGAAAAAAATAATGATAGAGTATCCTTAATGGAATCAATTGAAATTGAGCTAAATGAAGCGCAAAACGATATACACAAAGAGTTCGAAAGAGTCCATACGTATTTTGTGAACGAATACCAAGAAATGATGTACCATACAATCAAAGCCGGAACGTATCATCCTATTCTAAAAACTACCGCATCGATTATTGGTCTGCGTGTAGGTAGCAATTGTGATGAAAGTCTATTTCGTCTTGCATTTAATGCGCTAGGAAAAATTGATAGATTCTTAAAAAACAACGGTATTCTTACAGACAGTGTACAAGCCTTATTTTCTCGTGTCTATTCGGACAACATCAAACTACTTAAAGCACCTAAAAAAGCGCATACAAGCTCTTCTGACGTACCTAACAATGAAAAGCCATTCGTTTTTTACAATTGGTTAGAAAACACTGGAATAAAAGAACCATCCACGAAGACGATAGACCGCTCTCTTGTTCCAGGAGTATATTACAAAATATCAAAAGAAGAAGCTGATGAAATGGGGCTGTATTGAATAGAGCAGATGTCCTGATTTCACTTTACAATTCAGGTATAACATGTACTTTTGCATATACACCTTGTTGCACAGCGAATTGTTCTAACGTCTTTTGCCTGTATGATGTAAGTGTAAAAAAGTGAATAATAGGGACTTTCCCGTTATATTTATTTTTATAATACACAGTGAATTCACCGTACCGATTCATTTTTTCAGCGTTTATATTCATCGTCTGTTTACGATCAATTTCTACAGCATTTAATATCCCGTCGTCATCTCGGAATTTCACATCAGAAATAATCGTTTTCTTTCGGTCATTTACTTTATAACGGATGGGCGCTTCTATTTGCCAGTCATCGGGACAAAACAGATAAAGCCATGCTTCATTTCTCATAAGACTATGCGCTAACCGACTATTGGGTATAACTTTCTCATTATCATCAAATAGCTCTCTACCATTTTTATTTAGGTAATATACATGTTCTTTTTTATACACTGTACTATTCACAAATAAGCTTAAATCCTTTAATATGCGGTTTGCATTTCTTATGCCACCTAAATCATGTATAGCCATTAAATGCCTACGTGTAGCAAATTTCAGCTTTCTAATCGAGGTCAGAATCAGCATTTGTCTGTTGATTTTGATATGTGTCTGGATGTTCATCTTTCTTCACCTCATATTGTTTTAGTACATCCCACATCTTTTCATTCGAGATATAAGGAACTTGCACTTCAGTCAATCGATCAGTCTTAAAAATCGCACGCCCTGGAATGCTGTGTATAGTTTCAAGCCCTGGTTCATCTATAACAACTTGTGAAGCTGTTGCTGTTGGCAACCTGAAGCCTAGCTTCGCATCTGAATTCTGTTTCACTTGGCGTGGTAACGTATCCCCAGTTGGATACTGTGTACAGAAAATTAGTCTAAACCCTAATGCTCCACCTATACGCGCTATATGAGACAGCATTTGTTGGCAAGCTCCTAATAACTTTTGTTGTTCTCTATTCATTCTTTTATCAGGACAAAGTTCTGCGCCTTCATCCACGATAATAAAATAACGTTCTTTTATATTTGTTTCTACCACATTGGTATAATGGTGTCCTTTCATAAAAAGCATTTTTTCTTCCATCCTTTTTAAAATCATACTCAATACTTGAAAGGCCTCAATTGGCTTTTCCGCAATAGATTCTACCTGTTTTACGTTCGTGTAAGGTCCAAACTCCAATCCACCCTTTAAATCAATAATGTAAAAGTGAACATGCTCTGGATTAGCTACAGTAAGTGAAGTGAATACATTCTTTAAAAACACCGTTTTTCCCATCCTCGTTAGTCCACCTAAAGTCATGTGCGGTGTTTTATCAAAGTCATGACAAATTAACTCTTCTAAACTTTGCCCAATTGGTACACGCCATTTGCGCTCTTGAATTAAATCCGTTGACCATTCCCATCTCGTAGGTATTTCTTTATGGAATACTCGAATGTTCAATTCATAATTATCATACTGGATTCGAACGGGTTTATTTAGTCCTTCAGAAACAACATCCTCAACCTTCTGAATGATTTTACTTGGCATACCAACAGGTAAAGTGTAAATGTATGTTGTACTGCGATCATCAATATTTTTCTTTTGAAATTTTGGATAATGGAGCTTTTCTTCTTTTTTGATTGCGATTCCAGACACTTCAAAGAATACTTGTATCTTGCGTTTATCATCATCTTTACGTTTGAGCTTATTGCTTACCAAGGCATATCCAAATGAAGCAACGGGTATTAACAATAATTCAAGCATAGATGAACACTCCTTATATATCCTATAAGGATATAGTTGCATTTTTTTGGAAGATAACAGGACGAGCATTTTTGCTTGTGAGGTCTATTGTCCCTCTCTTCCACATCGTATTCCTTCATAGAAACATAACGAGAATATAACGTAGAAGATATAAGAACGAGCCCGTAAGCGTCGTATACAAGGTTATACGTGGAAGCCAATGTGGAACACTCTTCCCCATTTTTTCAGCTACACTCATCGCGATTACAGACAAACCTGTTGCTGTCCAAATAATTACCGCTTCTCCTGCAAGTGTCATAACCATTCCTCCTCGGTCAGTTCTTCTTTTTCACGAAATTTAATCCCCGATTTAGTAGCTACAATCTGATACCGCTCCATTAAATCTTGCCAATTCAATATATCCTCCTCTTCCCCATATAAATCTTCTTCAATGACTTGTGATAAGCTGAAATACCCTTTGTACTCTTTGTTATCAAATACTTCATGATTCCTCATGTGAGCAAGAATTGCTTCCGTTTCTTTTCTGGATCTTGACTCGTTATACATGTGACGTAATTCTTTTGATGAATATAAATACGGTGTCGCATTAAGATAACTATACTGAGAACGCATATAACCCTCTCCTTTCTTGATATCTGCAGTGCTATACGGAATTCTAAGTAGAAGTCCTCGTGGGCTTCCGTATGGAAGTAATATAGGTATATGAACTGGAAGAAGGATTATTGCCTGTCCATATAAAATTATTAATAAAGACAATCTAAAATTTATAACTGGATGTGGTATTTATGCGAAGTGAATTGAAGCAAATACTCGATACAAAAGGAATCAAATATACACATGTTGCAAAACAAGCAAAAATTAGTAATTCTGCAATGACAAATTTACTTAAAGGCGGATTGCCGACACTACCTGTTGCATATCGAATTGCTCGAGTGTTAGAAATGCGATTAGAAGACATTTGGATTGAAGAAACCGAAAATATAGGTTCAGTAAAGAAAAAGAAGTAAGGGGTGAAAACAATGCAAAAACCACCATTCAAAACACTCAATCAGATTATGGAGGGATACTATCATCTAGGAAGTGGACTGTCTGAGGTCACAAAATTTATTGTGGAACATCAAAATGAATCCTTGTTTATATTAGACTATAAGGGCATCCTATATCAAAAAACTTCTTCTCAAAAATATGCACAAGGATATGAAACCCTACTACTACCTTATACAGAATTACATTCAAACTCTAAACAAGACTTACTACAGCTGTTGAAACAAAAAATGATTGTTTATTTTACATATACCGAAAGAGATCAACAAAAAGAGGATTTTGTACCTTTTATGAGGAATCAGATTTTTTCATTTATGAGTCATCTGCTGAAAAATATCCAGCAGAATAAAAAAGCAAATGCAGTTAAATTTGTTCTCATGGATATTGAGACTATAGGTTATATTCCTAAACTTCCTAAAATTATGGCTGGCTGCCGTGGGTTTAATATGGGGACTTGTTTATTTGTAGATGATAAAGAAACGCTATTGTATGGATATGACAAAGAACAAGTAGATAAGATGTATAACAACAGTCTCGTTATTTCTAAAGTATACAAATAAAAAATCCGCCTCCAAAAGGAGACGGATTCTTCGTTGTACAATAGATCAGAGAACTTTCACTTCAAACATACAATACATATTTTTTACAGTCAATAAAAAGTTCTATTTTTCAATTATATTGGATATACTGTAAATGACATCTAGAGAATCACCACATGAGAGGCGCCTTCAACTGGGGAAGGCGCTTTTTGCTTTTACTCTTCTTCAATGATTCCTAGAGATAAACATTGAAGAATATTTTCTTCAAGAATTTCCATTCTTTCCTCGCTAACTTTTTCTTTCTTATAAAGTAGCAAACTCTTATGTATACTAACTGTTTGGCTTAAATCCACGTATCTTTCTAAACTCCCCTTGGGAAGGTATGTGAAAATAGGATGCTCATCATCTTTTAATTTGCTATACCAATCTTTAGATTTTTCATATTCTTTGATTGTATTTATAGGGGCAACAAGTATGTATTCAAATTCTTCCGTTGCATTAATTTCATTATCTGTTAGTACGACAATTCTTCTAGGTTTCACAGTGACTACAACTTTCTGCTCCCTCGCCCGAATTTTCCCTCGTACTACTTGGGGATTAAAATTCCCAATAGAATTTAAAATTTCACCTTTATTCGCACCCTCACTTTCAGGCACAAAAAAAGAAAGAGGTCGTTTAGTATCTGATGGATATAACATGACCGCCTCATACTCATAACCTCTTTCAATATTTTGCCAACCTCGTTTATCTAAGAAATCAGACAACTTCAATTACCTCCATAAATATCACGATAGGTGATACCAGAAATCCCTCTGTCTTTATTTGACTGTTCGTTCGTTTCTTTCCAATCTTTTTTAGTTAAGTTAGCAAATTTATTTTTTGACAATTTTGGTTTTCTAACTACTTTACGTCTAGTGGCGAACATATCCTTGTCCTCCTTATTGCACATCCAATCACCTCTTTTAACTATTAGTTAAACAGATTTATGATGTGTAGTATATACAAAAATTATAACAAAAAGATACAAAACATCAATATCAAAATGAGTATTTTACTAGTAATTGTCATATAATGCTAGATTTATCTCCCTATTCGACTTATCACTTGATATTTCTTGTTAATATTATAAATTCTGCTAAAGATTATGTAGGAATTTTCTACGTTTTACATATAAATATACGGAGCACTTTCTCTCAAAAGTGCTCCGCTTGTAAATTATCTATTTCACAAATATATACCTCTCATTTTCTCATGAACATGATAAGATTCCTCTGGTAAATATCCAGAATACTCCATCCTATAAAGTTCCTCCAGAAATCTCCTCATATTTGTAGTCCTTTCTTCGGGGGAAATTTTTTTATTTGTTTCTTTATTATTTTTAGAATCATTACCCATAATAATTCTCCCTTCATTCCCTACTTCACATACACAAAGGCTTCGCTTGATGTCATATAGTATGTGCGCCCTTTACTATTGTGCACCTTAAATTGTGGAGACCCATCTACAATTACCTTCTCATCAATTGTAAATCCTTCCCCTGCGTCCAAAGTACCCGCCACCTCTTCATTCTGCCATGAAGGCGAATTATAGAACCAAAGGTTATCCACTTTGGCCACAACACGTTTCCCTACAACTGGATTTACTGATTCCTGCTTTTCAAACCTGATGTACGCTGGATTATATTTCACCCATTGGTCACCGCCTAAGTTTAACCAGCCATCTTTCTCTCCCCACACTTGATACGCTTCCGGTTTGTTTAGCTGACGAATCACGCCATAATTTGTTCCTGGTCCTTTTCGCAGGTTCACATTGCTTCCAAGAATATAAGCAATACCTTGTGTTGGTTCCATAGGTCCCCATGATTCAACAGGTAGAGATACATTATCGCTGTTATACGCCCGCTGCACATCACTTCTAAATTGAGTTTCTGATACACCATGGCTACGTAAATAGTCAATCGGGTCTTCATGATCTGTACCGCCGAGGTACTTTCTCACGTCGTTATGCGTCCACAATCCTTTTTCTACGGATAGATGATTATCTTTTAAGATTCTGGCCAGTAATCTTACATACTTTTCATAACTCCGTTTAAACTTCGCGTAATCAGCCGTTTCACACAATTCTACATGGACAAATCGTTTATTCGCTGCTGGTCCAGCACCATACGCAATATATTTTGTATCCGCAATCTGAATGGTTTCATTCCAGTCCACTGCGTAATGAACGAATGCATTTCTCCAGGTACGAGTTTCATAACGTTGAATATTAATGGCCGGTGCTTCCGGTGTTGCGGTACTGTGGGCAACCACTCCCTCATACGCCCCTACACCGCCTCGATAAGGTGTTTTCGGTACATCAGGTATCAAAAGTATTCTATCGGCAAAAACACTCGTAGAAAGTGAAAATACAAGACATAATGTGAACAACATTCCCAGTAATCGTTTCATTTTTGTTTCTCCTCCCATAGAAAAACGCACCACCGATTGGCGATGCGTTCTCTTTGTTTTTATTTGTCTGTTTGTGCTGTTCCCTCGTGGTCGGTCCATACTCCTATTGAAACACCTAGTGTGAAAATATACGGTAACACTTCATCGATAAAACTCTTCGTCTCTAGTAATCCAGCCTTCGCACAAATAAATCCCAGAAGGGAGGCAAGTGCCACCCATGTTTTCCAGTTACGTAATCGTTTTTGCATGTTCTCTCTTGTCATGTTTTATAGTCCCCCTTTTAATACAAACGTAAGTATTGCTGCAATCATTCCGCCTACAATGCTTTTTACTAACCAATTGGTGTTACTTAAAATTTTCTCGATATTCTCTTCAATCTTCGCCACCTTGCTTTCCACAACGGCGAGACGGACTTGAATATCCTGTACTTCCTGTTTTGCTTCCTCACATTCTCTGCAGTGTTCCATTGGTATCCACTCCTCGGCAATAAAAAATAGAGCCCCGGAGAGCCCTTATTTGTAATCAGGTCTAAAAATGGTAATGCCTTCTCGCGCAAGTGCACGCATCTCTTCATCCAGACGATCTAATTCACTTCGTTTAATCTCTGAATCCATCGCTGTATCTGATTTCACTTGATAATACTCTTTACGTAATTTCGCCATTGCTTTATCTACTTTATGGAACGCCTTCATTTCATCCGCATTTGGTGCGTCTTCGTCATTCTTTTTACTATCTGCCCCAATCGCTTGTTGTTCTTCCATGATGTTGTAGTAATCTTCCATGACTTTACCGCCACCTTGTCCATTGACAAAGAATGCTTTTGCACCTGGCGCTGATTCATTCCATTCCTGCGCAACCGGTGTCGGTGTTTCTTTCTTCGATAGCAATGAAATAACTGCGTCTAATCCTTTTAATGGATACTGACCCAATCCCGCCGTATATCCTTTATATACGTTATCAATCTTGTATGGAGAAGCTTCGATTCCAACTGTATCTAATGCATGTGCCATTTCACGTGCCGTCAGGCTCGTATTCGGGCCATACTGTTCTTTCGGTGAATTCTTTTCATCACGCGTTGGAACAATCTTCCCATCTCTAAAAAAGCTATAGTTTGCCATGTTTTCCACAACTGGCTGAATGACGGTAGGCATCCAAGGTACTTTCACCGCATCGTTGATGGTTTTCCCATATTCCTCAAAAGCGTAGGGGTCACCTTCGTTCATTCGATTCGCCCGTTCTGCCGTGTTGGCCAGTAAGGAAATATCAAATGGTTTTGGAATCCTGCCTACTTTATCCGTACCTGGAATCGCGTAGGACCAATACGTGTCTTTTTCTTGCTGCGTCATATTATCCATCATTTCTTTTTGTTTCTCATTTGCATTTGCGTAACTTGCAAGAGCTAACGCACTTGGCGGAAGGGTAGAACCAGCAATACGAGCGCTCGTCCGAATCGGATGTTCTTTCATGGAGCGAATCAATTTATCTTTTCCTTGTAGATTGGCATTTAAGAATGTGAACACACGATTGGCAGACTGTACGGAATTCCCCATACGGTTGAAGTCCATGAGGTCACGCGCTTGATAAGCCGATTCTTCAGGTGTGAGTCCTTTCTTCAAACCTTTCTGATACGCTCCCACTTTTGTCGCTTCCTCAGACACTTCAGAAATTGTTTGTAATACTTTCAGCCAATTCTTCGGATTCACAGGAGCGGTGATGGTTTGTATGGCTTTTGAAAGACCTTCTTTTTGCTGGTTACCTATCCCCTCTAATTGTTCTTTCAACAAATCACGATCGGCAGATAAATATCCACCATATGCACCGCCTTGATTCACAAAATCATCATATAGTTCTGAGCCTTTTCCGAACTTTTTCTTCCCAACCTCTTTTAGTCCCTTTACAAAATCAAATGGATTGTATCCGACATCACTCGTCACATAAGCTGCAAACTGGTCACGAATCGGATTCCTCAAGGCAAATTCAGGCGTTAAGGTTGCCCCAGCACGTAGCCAATCGCTTGGTTTCGATGCGGCCAATATAAATTTATTGGTCACTTCCTTGTCCATTGCTTTCACGGCACGATACAACTCCGGCGCAAGTTGATACTGTTCTTTTTCACCATTACGGAACACAGTAACGATATTTTCTTTTGCCACAGACTCTTTTCCATCACCGGCAAGCTTTTCAATCCATTTCCCTGCGCCTTCTTTTTCTGCTAGATCAGCAAGAGACAAACCAACTTTATTTCGCTCTATTGCTTGCATCGATTTAAAAGTAT
>NZ_JBMDKC010000046.1:0-43492 GCF_057809515.1 Bacillus sp. FG16 | reverse complement strand
TTCAAAGGTTAGGAACTGAACAATTGTTAAAATATTAAACGTAACTTATATAGCTTCTCCACTTACTTCTGGTAACCTCCCATTCCATTTCTGTACAAAATTCAAATTTCATTTAAACTTATTCGTAATCGTTGTTTGTGTATGAGACACTTTTCCCTTTACCCAATATAAGACTTGCTGTCCGTAACCGCTCTTTGGGGGTTCTTCAAAGTTGATTTTCCCATCCACCACAATATAGATGCCATTTGTTTTCATGTCTATTTCTCTTTTCATCTATGTTTGTTCTCCTTTGCATAGGCTTGTCCATTTTAGGAAATTCCTGCGCTCTCTTGATAAAAATACCCTTAGTCCAACTCCATAATTTCTTTCAATGTTCGATTAGACACATATACTTGAATGATTTGAATTCTCCCGTATGTTTCTTCTGCTTTTTCTTTTGCTTCAGCCTCTGCATTCACTTCAAACCAACGTAACTTCTGTTTTTCATCTCGGTCAAAAAATTCTACTGCGTAAGTTGGTGTAACCAAATGATTGGAAAGGAATTGTTCAGACGTACTGCATGCGGCATACTCCATGGCTCCTACAACATCTTCAAAGGTTAGCTGTTTCATGCCCCTAACCCCAACGCCCTTTTTCCAATCGCACCTTTTCTTGCTAAATCCATAATCAGTAGCGCAACTTCATCTGGATCACGTTGCATTTTTTCGCCAATTGCGAACACACTTTCATTGTTGTTCCATGCTTCTTTCACTTGCACTACTTCATCTTCATCCCACAGCATGTCTAGTTCTTCTAAAGCAATGTACAAGTTACGTCGCTCATTCTTCATGTACTTTCGTTGCTGAGCTAAAATTGTATAGTTTTCTAACTGTAAATCCGTCATAAGCCTACACTCCTCTTCTATTGGCATATATTAAGAACTCTCTCCAAAACGCTGTAATCTTTGTTTAGCAATCTCTCTTCGATAGCTTGTTGCTTTATTTTCAATTGTCAAACTCGTTTCCACCATACGATCATAAGATCGCTTCCCCACTTGTTGTAACATTTCTTTCGGCTTTAAATTACTTGTATACAAAGTAGGCATCTCTTTTCGATAACGTCCATCAATGATATTAAAAATCTTTTCTTCCACCCATTCCGTCGCTTTCTCAGCTCCGATATCATCAAGAATAAGTAAATCGCATTCTAATAGTGCTCTCATAATTTGCGCTTCATTCTCCTTGTTTTCACTGTTAAACGTACTACGGATACGTTGAAGCAATTCTGGGACACTTTGAAATACGACGATGTATCCTTGCTCTGTCAATGTTTTTGTAATGGCGGCTGCTAAATGTGTTTTCCCATTGCCAGGTTCTCCCCATAACCAAAGTGATTCTCCTTGCCATCCTGGAAAAACTTGCACATATTGTGTCGCTAACTGGCACGCCGTCTCTGAACCATTTCGCTCCAGAAATGCTGAGAATGTACTTTTATCAAAACGATTTCCCACGTTATGAATGCTAAATAGCTTTTCAATTTCCCTTTTCTTCGAGAAATTTTGATACTCTCTTATTTTCGCTTCTGCACGCTCTACTACACATTCGCACGTGGGAAATACTTTATTTTTTATTCGTAATGCTGGTACTTCTACTACGATTGCTTTAATAAAAGCGCTACAGTGTTCACAAGTATAACCTTCGTCGCCCTCTTTACAAGCCGATGTATTCAAAATCCTCGTCATCGCTCTTCCTACCGCTTCCATGATTTTTTGCCCCTTTTCTAGCATTCATTTGGATTGTTAGTTGATCAAACTTTTCACGTAGCTTTTTAGGAGATAAGATGTTTCCTTGCCAAAAAAAATCTACTTGGCACCAATCAATCACATCTTTTATCTCTTGTAATTCACGTTGATCCTTTTCACGCATTAATCTAAAATCATTAGACCAAGAATCAAAATTAGGTTCTTTTTGCTTCGGATTATTACTTTTAATTTTTTCAAACAAATATTTTGCTGCATTGACGTCGCAAGTTTCAAACTTGTGACAATACTTCTTTTTATTTGTAGTAATCTCTGTAGTATTCTTTGTATTTGTCCCACGTTTCAATGTGGGAGCCTCCTCCGTTTTAATGCGGGAGCCTCTCTTGTTATAATGTGGGAGGGTGTCACTTTCTGATGTGATAGGGTCTTGATATAAAATAGATATTTTTTCAATACTCTCCACGATTGGTTCTACATACATCACGTTGTTATGCCTCATTCCGTTAACTATGATCGTACGAAATTCAATTGCGATTAATTCTCTTTTCACTAAGTATTTGCACGCCTCTAATACTTGTCTTTTGGTAAAACCAAATGAATCAGCTAATTGTTGATAACTTTTTTGAAGTTTATCTGCTTTAAATTTTTGTTTATACTGGATTTCATTCGTTCTTTCATCCTTTATTTCAGTTGGTTTATACCAATAAAAAATCTCGCTAAGTATTGTAATTGCAACCATATAGGGCTTACCGTTTTCTAAAGTGATATACTTAAACCACCCCTGATCTAAGGTGTTACCTTGGAGGTTTATTCTTGCGACTTTCAGCACATTGATATTCATCCCCGTCACCCTTCTCTAACCAACAATTTTTCTAGATATTTTTACTCTCTAGTTATTTCATATTTCTCGACCAGATAGATTGAATATTCTTTCTTTTTAATCTTTTATTTTTTATTTCTTTCTGTTACAATCATGATTAAATCGTATTCTTTCACGAATTACCCTTTCTCTTGATCTGTGAAAACAGGTCTTTTTTGCATCTCTTATGCAACATGTGTTATGATGAACAACACATATGTTTTTATTAGATTACCAGCCCCAACTGGTGGTTTCTCTTTATCATCCTTTTCCCTGAAAAAAAGGATTTTTGTTTCATTGGCTTATAATTTGGATTCATTTTTAAAAATGCACGTGTCTTTTTCGTATGAACAGTAGATTTTTTCATCTCTAATTTCACAGCAATCTCCTGTTCGGTAAAACCATATCCAACATGCATCATAATTGTTTTTTCCTCTTCTTCCAATATACTTGTGACTTCCTGAATTCCTACTGATACCATTACTTCTTTTTCCACATTAATTGGTGATACGGCATAAAATCCATTTTCTGCTTCCTCCTCTCGATGCAAATCAATCGAATGAATATTCATTTTATTCCTGTCCTCATAACTCACTCGTCTGCTGATTTTAAAAGGCGTTCCTTTCAAGTGAATTTCATCACTCATTGCCCATTTCATGCCTTTCATCACGTATGCATTGAATGTATCTACTCTCTCTGGATCAGACTTCACACAATTCTCCCATAAATACATATGGCCAACTTGCATTAAATCATCCAACTCCATATTATTCATTTTTGCAATCTGCCTAGCTCTTGCGATACTTCTAAATTGTTGCTTTATTGCTGCAATTACTACATGTTGTTTTTCTTCAAATAATTCTTGTGCCGTCATTTCCTTTTACCATCCTTTCTTGTTTTTAGTTATCATAGTTTGCTATACTATAAGAGCATTCCGGTTACTTAACTCACTCCTGTTAGGTATACTGTTCTAGACTGATATTGCCGATGAGAAGACCTAATTCTAGGTCTTTTCGTCATTCTGGAAGCATTTACATGAAGATAATTCAGAATATATCTGATATACTAACTGTGATGAAGGTCAATGCAATTCAAGTAGTATGACTTATGTACAGAAAGAGTCCTATTTTATAGGACTTTTTCACATGTAACTGATTTCCTACAAAGCGTACTAAAATGTGTTCTCTCCACAACTGAAGCATCAATCCCTCTACTTCTTAAATGTGCTACAATCCCTTTTATATGCGTACGTTCCTCATCATACTTTTCTTTTGCACGATAGAGTGCCGCCAATTCCCTTCGAGCTAATCGAGCTTCTTTGATCCAGATGCAAAACTGATAGGGATTATTCTTTTTTAGCGCTTCGACTTGCTTCTTTTCACAGTGCTGTAAGAATTCATCGAGTATTTGTTTCTTTTGTAAGTCTTTTGTTAGAACTGGTTTAGTCATGATGGTTTCTCCTCTTCTTTACATACAATAGCACACATTAATTGGACACTTTTACCAGTTTCTTTTTAAAAGAATTCATGATAATTTAAAAATAAATAGAATACTTTGACACTCATTTAACTTGTATTCTATTGCATAGATACCATATTCTCATTAACCGCCCATTAGATGGTATCGGAAAGCCCTTTATAGGGCTTTTTCTTATGATTCATGCATAATTGCATATTATTTATCTATGTAGGTTTAGAAAAGTTATGCTATAATACATTCGTGTAGAATACTCACATTCCATGTTGACGGCTCTAGCATTCCGCTAGAGTCCTTTTTCTTTTTCACAAACCCTACGCACTTGGAATAACTCGTCTTGAGTTCGTATGACGATGCACCAAATGTAGTCGTCCATCTGCTTTCTTATAGATCAACCAATTTTCTGGATTTAACTTATACGAGTTAATATGTATCTTCTCTCGCTTCGTTGGTCGTTTACCGTTTTTCACTTGTTTCCTCTCCCTCTATTTCTCAAACAGCTCATCCACTGTTGTTTTGAAGTATTTTGCTAGTTTTTGAGCCTCTTTTAGGGTGAAATCACTTTTACCGTGTTCTTTAGCAAAATAGGTTCTCGGTGCAATGTGAATCAAATTCGCTGCTTTTTCTTGTGTCATGCGTTGTTCTTTTCTAGCGATGTATAGGTTTTTATGCATGGGGATCGCTCCTTTTAAAAATAATTTCTAGATTCTACAGTTTAGGTTACCTCTGTTAACTATAAAATTAAAAAAAATCAATAAACAACTCATCTATAGAAACCTTAAAGATACTTGAAATCCCCAATAACTTCGCAGTTGTGGGTTGCAATTTACCATTTTCCATCAGGTTAACTAAAGAATGACTGCAATCTAATAACTCTCCTAATTCTCTCTGTGAAAAACCTTTATTTTTCCTTAATAAATAAAGCTTCTTACCATTAAATTTTTTCATCTTCATCCCCCTAAGTTACTTCTGTTAACATCATATGACAAAATACTTTCTTCTGCAAACCTTTTTTATGTACTTTAATGATTTTACTAAAAAAGCATTGCTTCATTTACTTATTTTAGTTATTATAATCATAGAAATGTTTAATTCAGTTAACCGGAGGGTGTTAGTAATGGTAACATTAGGAGACCGTATCAAAGCGATTCGTACTAAAAAAAATATCTCACAACAAGAGTTAGCAGACGCTTTACATGTTAATCGTTCTGCAATATCCTTATACGAAACTAATAGAAAAAGCCCTTCGAGAGAAAATACCTATAAAATAGCTACCGTATTAGGTGTATCGATAGATTATTTATTAGGTTTACAAACCGAGCCTTCTTTTCAAACTGAAAAAATTAATTCTGAAACTGCCCAACTTATGAAGCGTCTTGATAATATGCCATCCGAAACAAAGCAAACGATTATAAATTTAATTGATGACTTACTTAAAATACACGAAAAATAAACCATGATTATTGAGTATTAATCATGGTTTTAATTTTATTGACCATATGTATAAACTCTTCATCCTCACTAAAAATTTGTTCCAGTACTAACATCGTTTTAATTTTTTCATCTACATTTTTCCATTCCTGTTGAATTTTTTCCCCGTTTACTTTATTCATATTATCTAATCTCCTCTATAAACGATTATCTCAACACCTACTGTAAATTAGCCCCTTTTCTATAATTTTATTACTAGTTCCGATAAAAATCTTCAGATTAACCAAAAAACAAATTGTTTTTTTTCAGCAAAATATATTGACAAATAAAAAACCACTTAATGAGATTCATTAAGTGGTTCCCTATAATTCAACCGCCTGGCCGAACATCCATATAATTAACAGATTTACCTAAATTTCTTTCTTCTAATCCCTTATTAGAGACAAATGGTATCAGTATTAAAGTCAACATCGCTGAAAATATCAATATTTGCTTCTTCAAACTCATTCCCTCCAACCTCTTGTTTATAATCCATCATCCACTTAATTATAGCAGAATCTTCCCCACGCTTATATAATTCTCTTGCGCTTAAACTGGAAAAAAGGTAATTACCTTGAGTAAAGAATTGCTGAAGACATTTATGTAAGCTTTCATTTGATCCATCTTTCATTGCCCTAAATAAAACAATGAAATCTTCATTGTCTTTCTGATAAAAAACTTGAGCATATTTATCAACGTCAGCCAATACACTAGCCATTCCTTCTGTTTCCGCAGCATAATACATTTCTACCATTTTCATATTATAAAATGCTTCATTCTCGTAGCCTTGATCACCAATCCCTTTAGATAAATCATAACCTTCCTTTAGCATTGATAAACATTTCTGCTTATCTTCAAGTAAATAAGACATGCCAATTATATATGATGCATCTGAACTAGCCTTGAGGCCAACGTTTGCATTTTTAATAATATAAGCATATTTTCTCGCCATATCCCTATTATTTGAGCGCAGATGTACAGGCGCTAAAACCTCATATACCTTATAAAAATAGCAATGTTGGATAAAATCTTTGCGCCCACCGCTTAACTGTTTCAGCCCCTGCTCTACTTCTTTACCAAGTCCAATCATCATTGAGAACTCTTTAGAAAAATAGTAACCATAACATTTCATAATACTAATTAATATTCTCAAACAACAATCCGTAGGTTGGCGTAGGCTATTTATTTCTTTAATCAGTGATTCCCCATCAATCTCTCTTAACATATATCGATACAGTATTTCATAAACGTCCACAAATTCCTGAATACTCCCTTTATCTTTTCGATATTTTCCTATCAAACGCTTTAACAATTCCATATCCCTGATAATCGAAGCATACTCGAAGCTTTGTTTGATTAATTCAGTGGTATCAACTTTCAAGCAAAAATCACGCATGGTAGTTTTGTAGTTTTCATCAGGCAACGTTAATACTTGCGACAATTTCAAGAGACCGCAAAAACTAATGGTCCCACTTTTTTTGAACTTAGACATATATTGAGGACTTACTCCAATAGCCTCAGCAACACTCGCATATGTTAACTCAGGTCTACTGTCAATTAATTCACAAACTTCAACATGTAACGACTTCAAAGTAATCTTTCCTCCATTCAGTATAACATAAAAGCCCTCAGCTTTAATTTTCTCAATACAGGACACATTCTAAATTTACTAGGTGTGTGTTACACTGACGAGGAACTCGTATGATGCAAATGTTTGTCCTAAAGTAGCTAGGATGAACGGTGTGAGAAGTTTTGTAGGATGCACCTCTTACACACGCTCTGCGAGTTTTTATGTTTGAATTTATTTTGTTTTTTATGATTATTCTGTCTAATTGACTAACAGAAACCCCTATACTGTATACAAGATTAATGTTATCACGAACCTACATTCTCTTCCAACCCCTTACAACTTGATAAATATATGTCTCGAGAAATTTGTTCTATTTCCATAAAAATATCTTGGAAAATTTTCCATTTTTAATGAATATTGGTTCATTTTTATTATATTCTACCGAAATTAAATCCAGAAGCCAGCCAATTTCGATTCTAATTACAATATTGCAATGAACAAATTCGTATTTTTCTCAATATGTGTCAACCTATTTTTATGGTATTATGATTTTATCCTTACTTGTATCATCCTGATTGGTGTCCCTCACCAATCTCCCCACTAATCCTAGTGGGGAATTTTATTTTTTGAGTATTTTCGGATTTAAATATGCTATACTGTTTTAAACGGCAATTTTATTTTCATGTAGGTAATATGTTATTAAAATTAAAGTGGTTAAAGTCAAAGAGAGGCTCTCAATTTATTTTGGGAGCCTTTTCTTTTGGTAACAAACAAGTTATAATCTACTCAATAATTGAATCATCAATCTTTATACATACAGGAGGGATTCCTATGGTGATCTACAAAGATAAAGAACGTGGAACATATTTCTTCGTTGTCAGAGTCCGTCAGTTTGATGGTACTCAAAAGCAAGTAAAGCGTCGTGGGTTTAAAACAAAAAAGGAAGCACGTGAAGCGGAAGCTACAATGTTAGTTGAAAAAGAAACGAACTCTAGTTTAACTTTTGCTCAAGTTGCGGATAGTTATTTTGATTGGTATTGTCAGAGGAGGAAACAGTCTTCAATTAACACCATTAAAGCCATCCTGGAAAATCATTTACTAGAAAAATTCGGGAAATCAAAAATTAACAATATAACTGCTAAACATATCATGGTCTACCAAAACGAAATTATTCATAAGTATTCAGCTGTTTATTTAAAAAAGATTCATACCGTGCTGTCCTCAATTTTTAATTTCGCAATAAAATTTTATGGTCTCACAAGTAATCCTGCGAGAATTGCTGGCAACTTTGAAAAAGAATCGAATAAACGATTAAACTTTTGGGAATTTGATGAATTTAAACAATTCATTCATGTAGTAGATGATTTACTGTATCAAGCTTTTTTTACGACTCTTTATTATAGCGGGGCAAGAACTGGCGAATTGCTAGCCTTAACATGGGCAGATATTGATTTTGAAGAAAAATCGATTGATATTAATAAAACCAACTATAACAGACAAATTACAAAACCCAAAACCAAAGCATCAAATCGCATTATTATGCTACCGTCTCTTGTCATAGACTTATTAAAAACATTAAAAGAACATGCTACATTAAGGGCAACGATAAAAAATGATTACAT
The DNA here is from genome assembly GCF_057809515.1 of Bacillus sp. FG16. Taxonomy (NCBI): domain Bacteria; kingdom Bacillati; phylum Bacillota; class Bacilli; order Caryophanales; family Bacillaceae; genus Bacillus; species Bacillus sp. FG16. The sequence goes on along the minus strand of NZ_JBMDKC010000046.1, from coordinate 34,757 downwards.
TGTATTTGGTGAATTTTACACAAGTATAGCGACAGCTACCCTTCATAAACGTTTTGCCAAATATATTGTTGCTTCTGGAATACCCAAAATTCTACTTCATGAATTTCGACATTCCCATGCATCATATTTAATAAATATAGGGGTAAGTCCACTGGTGGTAGCCCAACGCCTAGGACATTCGGATGTTTCAACAACGTTAAATACATATAGTCATTTATATCCGTCAAAACAAGCGGAAGTGGTTGCATTTATGGAACAAGATTTATCATTTTCGTTACCAATTTGTGACCTAATCTCTTTAAAGAGTTGATAACGTGCGCTTCACAATGATCAGAGTAATCATTATACGTATATTTTTGGAACCACGATGTAACAGTCCATTGTGGAGATTTCGGCTGTAACACCTTATTCGCTATATACGATGGGTTCGCATGGTCTTTGCTTGCAATAATATAATCTAAATATTCGGCAGGGCTATCAGGGAAATTATATTTTGCAATACTGTTTGTCGTTGCATCCCAAGTCGCTGTATGTCCAGTATAAGATGGTACAGAAGCGTTCAATGTTTTAAACATAGATGCATACTCTGAATCATTATTGTTCTCTGCATTTATTTTATTTACGTTCATATCACCACCAATTAACACATACTCATTATTTGGTATATTTTTATTTTTAATAAAATCTTGAATTTCTTTTAATTGGTTCGTACGTACAGATGCTGGTGAAGTTTTTCCGCACATACTATCTTCAGCCTGCAAATGCGTCCCAATCACGTGAACGAAACGATCATTTTTCTTAATTTTCGTGTATACAAATCCTTTATTCGATAAATTATCTGGCCCGCATCCTTTTGCAAATACATATTGAATCTTTTCAGCGATTGGCCATTTGCTCACAATCGCAACGCCACCATCTTCAGGAGTTGAAGATGAATAGTTTCCTAACGTTTTATCCCATTCGCTTCCACTACTACGACCTAATACTGCTGTTTGATTTGGATATTCTTTCTTCAAATTCCCTAATAAACGATCTGAAGCACTATTATCAAACACTTCATTTAATATAACAACATCTTGATTCTTTATATAATCTGCCGCCCCGATTAAATCAGCACGCTCATTTTGTCCCCAGTTCGGATATAAGTTTGTTGATAGCATATATACATTATGCGTCATCACTTTTAATGTATCATTTTGATTTGTAGATGCTTCTGCTTGAGCTGACGTTCCGCTATATAAAGCTCCTAAACCAACCCCTAAGCTAAGTACACCTTTTAGCAATTTACCTTTCACGTTTCATACCTCCATGTATTGTATAGTGATAAAAAGGCCAAATACTCTATTCTGAGATTTGACCTTTTTCAAATACTTAACGATTTCCGTACGTATCAAACCAAAGCTGAATGTATCCAGCAGTAACACGTTGTGCATCCATTAAACGCTTACCTGTCATTGGTGTAACTTCAGCGCGCCATTTATCTGCATATTCTTGTGATACAGCAGCTCTCACGAACCAATCTTTCGTATTATCATTTACAATGCCAGCGTAATCTTGTTTCGCAACTACTGCCGCTCCATGAATCCAATCTTCTGGATTCGTACCTTTCCAGTTCCAATATCCATTTCCATCCGTTACTTTATAATTATCTTTTATCGTATCTACAAAGTTTTCATATTTAGAATGGAATCCTTGTGGATACGAAAGGTTCGTAAAGTTTGCCGCATGCATCGGTTGGTTTACATCCCCTAAATAATGAAGAGATAATCCTAAATAGAAGAATGCTTGTTTCATATCTTTATTTTTGTAAGACTCACCAGCTAATTTAAAATATTTAGCTCCAGTTTCCTTTGCCTGCTTTGCATACGGAATATAAGTTTTCCCATTGTCAGGATCATAGAAATGTGAAGCAAATGTGCTATTATCATAATAAGGATTTTCATAGTCAGCAGCATAAATACCGTTCTCTAACTCAGTACGCCATTCATTTAATAGTGCAACTCGCTCTTGTTTTACAAGTGTTGTATTACGAGACATAATATCAACTGCACGGTTTACAATCCATAAATGAGAATTCACGCCTTCTTTATGTTTATCTTCAGCAGACCAGCGCGGAATAACTCCAAATCTCTGTCCCCCATCATTTTCATGAGCAAATGCAACACTTTGTAATGGAGCAACTAATGTAATAGCTGCCGCTAAAGCAAGTACTTTCTTTTTCATATAAAATCCTCCATTTTATAATTGAATTATTGTAAACATTTTGTTAGGATCCTATGATGTCGTCCGGTTAACCTATGACTAGAATATCCCACCTTTCACGAAATTTCTATCACTAAATTAAAATATGCAAATGTTCATATCATTATAACTTTATACACAGTGAATATAATGAATGAATACACTTTCATTTTAATAAACTATTATTAAGGCTTGTCTAAACTAATGTAAAAAAAGAGTAAAGCACCCACATGCTTTACTCTTTTTTTCTATTCGATAATATACTTGGCAATTGTACATTAACTGCTAACTTATGAATAAATCCAAACACTAATCCAATCCCAATAAATATGTATAAGATTGTAAATATCTTTCCGAAATCAGTTTGCGGACTAAAATTCCCATCACCGACAGTCGTCAACGTGACCACACTAAAATATAAAGCGTCAATAGGACGTAACCCTTCAACTGTACTATAAAAAATCGTACCCGATATTAAAGTCAAAATTGTTAATATGAATAATACTTGAAATTCTTTATCTTTCCACGCTCGTAAACAAGCTCTTAACATTCGCTTTAAAGTTAACAAAAATGAAAGCATTAGATTCTCCCTTCCAAACAAAAATACATTTAGTCAAAGGAAAGTCTATCACCTTTCAGTATAGAAAAAAAGTAGCCCTCTTCTATTTCTAGAAAAGGGCTACTCTTTTCGATTCTATCTTATTTAGGTGAAACAAGAATTTTCACTTGTGTTTTATCTTTTACAAGTGCTTCAAATCCTTCTTCAACAACTTGATCCACTGTAATTTTTTTCGTAATTAATTTCTCTGCTTGAATTTGACCAGAGCTAATCAATTTAATAACAGCTGGGAAAATGTGACGGTATCCTAAAATACCAATAACTTCTTTTTCTTTTAATACTAAGTTATTTGGAGTAATTGTTGCGTCTTTTTCCCATACACTAACAATTACAGTTTGTCCTTCGAAGCTTGTACTTTCAATCGCTTGACGTAGTACAACTTCAACACCTGTTACTTCAAAGCTAACATTTACACCTAAACCATTTGTTAAGTTACGAATCTCAGCTAACACATCTTGAGTTGCTGGATTTAATACATAATCCGCACCTGCTAATTTCGCTAACTCTTGACGTTCTTTAGAAAGTTCAACTGCAATAACAGGAGTTGCTCCTGCTGCTTTAGCTGCTTGGATAACAAGAAGTCCAATTGGACCGCAACCAAATACCGCTACAGCTTCCCCTTCTTTTAATTTACTTTGACGTACTGCATGAACTGCTACTGCTGCTGGTTCTACAAGCGCACCTTGTTCATACGTCATTTCATCAGGAATGTGATGAACCATATCTTCTGGTACTACTGTATATTCAGAGAAACCGCCGCCTTCTCCGCCAAGACCGTGGAAAACAAGTTGTTCACAAACATTGTAATGTCCATGTTTACAAGCTTCACATTTACCACAAGAATAAATTGGTTCTACAACAACGCGGTCTCCCACTTTATGAGATGTAACTCCTTCACCAATCTCTATTACCTCACCACTAAACTCATGACCTAAAATAACAGGTGCTTTCACATGTGTTAATGGATGTTCTTCTGTTGGAATAAAAATAGGCCCTGCTAAATATTCATGCAAGTCTGTCCCACAAATACCACACCATTTAACTTTGATTTTCACTGTTCCTGGTTTTACTGTTGGTTCTGGTACTTCTTCTACTCGTACATCACGTTGATTATGCCAAAGTAGTGCTTTCATTTTATACATCCCTCTCTATGTATATACTTAACCTGGTGAAGTTTACGATTCTATTATAATACTTCTATCCATATATTTCAAAAAAACAATCGCATTTTCACTAATTTTTTACAAATAACGTTCAATATTTTGTCACTTTGTACTTTTTTCCACATCTGTTAATTCAATTTCATTGCAGGTGAAATTAGCATTGTGCCATAATAGCATAGGAGAGGTGAATATCGCTTGAAATATTTTATTTACTTTATCGTTATCGTGGCATTTTTAGATACATTTTCACAATTACCTATTATGAGTACTTTCGCTCAAAGCCTTGGAGGAACTCCTCTTATTATCGGGCTAGTTGTCGGTATGTACTCATTCGCTAATATGATCGGTAATATTATTGCTGGAGCCGCTGTCGATAAATTTGGTGCAAAAAAAATCCTTTATATAAGCATGGGAATTACGAGTTTCATAGTCTTGTTATACACCGTTGTTCAAAGTGGTGAACAACTATTAGTTGTTCGCTTTATGCATGGATTTAGTGATGGCTTTTTAATTCCTGCTGCCTTTACATTTTTATCAAAACAAACAAATGCAAAAAAACAAGGAAAAGCAATGGCTCTATCTGGTGCTGCTGTTGGAACAGCGGCAATCGTCGGACCTGCTTTCAGCGGTATTATGAAAGCAACAGCTGGCGTAGAATGGGTCTTCATTACTATTTCTATTTTAATGGCTCTTGGTACAATCGTATCTCTATTCTTCTTACCAAATAACGTATCAAGAAAAGATACATCAAGAACGCAAATGATGAACAAAGAAGATATGGTTGAACTTTTAAAATCAGAACCGTTATTACAAGCATATATTGGTGCTTTCACATTAATGTTTTCACAAGGAATTGTCACTTATATGTTACCAGTAAAAGTTGAGGCATTAGCGCTTAAAGCATCTACAACAGGCATGATGTTAAGTGTATTCGGTATAACTGCTATCCTCTTCTTCTTGCTTCCAACAAATCGTATTTACGATCGATTTAATCGTTCGAAACTAATGCTAATCGGAATTGCAGTTATGGCATTCGCATTATCTTTACTCGGATTATTTGCTACAAAAGGTATGCTCTTTATCGTAATGATGATTTATGGAATTGGATTCGCGATCCTCTTCCCGTCTATTAACGCTTTACTCGTTGAAAATACTACAGACGATAATCGCGGAAAGGCATTCGGATTATTTTATGCCTTCTTCTCATTAGGAGTTGTTGCTGGCTCCTTTACAGTCGGCGCAATCGGAGCATCACCTAGCGCTAGCTTCATTATCGGGACAGCATTTTTATTAACATTTGCTGGGATGATTTATGTAAGAAGCAAAGTAAAAAAGACAATGATGGGATAATCCATCGTTGTCTTTTTTAAAATGCATATTGATATAATCCATAATATAATGGAAGCGTTGGAATAATGCCAATTAATTTAAATATAAAAGGTAATGGCTCATCTCGCTCTTCATATAAACGAAAAACAAAAACTGCAGTTAAAGTCCAAATGACGCTAAACAAGAAGATACATTTCCAAACAATCGAGGTTAATATTTGTATATCAAATACAAAACCAAAGAGCCCTATCCACGTAATAATAGAAACTACAAAGTCAAACTTTTGAATTGGCGTTTGAAACATGCCCCTTACTAACGAAATAATAGCTAACATTGCTACAATAACTAAATATATTTTCCAAAGCATAATAATAATCTCCTATTCAATTCAACTTTTAACTTTCAATAAGCCGTATTTAATAAACAATATAGCATTATATTTTTCATAGAAATAATACAATGGATAACAAAATAAAAAGAAAATAAGTACAGTTGGTACATTGTCTACAATAGAAAAATATTTTACTAGTAATTCCTTAATACTCTCTCCAATAATAATAAACAATGGAATTATACAAATCATCGCTAATATTAAACATGGCGTTACCCTGATTTCTTTCAACTTCACCTTACAATGTGGACACCTTAATGAAAAAGGATGCGGGAGATCAATAATATGCTGTACAGTAATATCCCCTTCACACTGTGGACATTCAATAACTTCTTTCATTTATCGCTTACTCCTTTCTATCTATAAAAAGAGCCCTATTGAATAGAACTCTTTTTTGCCCAATATATTACTTTTGTGTATAACCAAATAACAATGTAAATAAATTGAGCCGTAAAGGCAATAATACATCGCTTCTTTTAAAAAGAAAGTTTATAAATACCGACGATACTTCGACAATTTCCTCGGAAATATTTCCTTTCCCCACATAATTTGATACACTACACATGAATAAACACTTGTATTACATAAACTAAAATAATAACTTACTGTACAAATTAAAAAGCACACTCTTCATATGAAGAATGTGCTTTTATGTTATTAACGTTTAATCCAAACAGCGCCTGCCGATTTATCTTCTGCCTGTCCAACAACTTGGAATTTAAGTCCAAGGTTTGGAACTTTTCTTCCTGCATCTGCAATTTGCTTGTTACTATATACTTTTGAATCATCAAAAGTTGTAACACCTTGTAATCCAGAATAGTTAAACTGACCACGTGTTAATGAATTTACACTCCATGCTGGTGTTTTATCAAATGAAAATGCAGCATCTGCAATTTGCATGCCCGTATTACCGTATGCTGGTTTTCCGTTTAAATTACCAACTAGCGCTTCTGGATGAGAATCTACAACACCAAGGAATCCTTCACCTGGATGCACCCCAACCCAGTTATCTTTGAAACTATCATCTGCATACCAAACGACAAGACCTGTATTATACACTGGACCTTTTCCTGCTTTTAAACCATTATCTGATCCCGCATAGTTTCTCCACTCTAAGTAGTAATAATGAGCTTTCTTCTCTGTCCCATCAGAAACAACAAAACCATTTAAATTCATTTTAGACTGTCCTTCTGCATCATCAGAAAATACAACTTGTCCATCAACAGTTACATTTACATTGTCCATCGCAAAACCTTTATATGTTACAGCTGGATCTGTAATATAGTCTAATTGTAGTTTCACTTTTTTGCCTTTAAATTGACTTAAATCATATGATTTATCAATCCATTTCCCATCTGTTGTATCTTTATCTCCTTGGACTACTTTTTCTCCAAGTCTATCAATTAATGTTTTCGTTCCATCTTCTGTTACTGCATGTACTTCGACGAAATCGCACTCTGCTTCTAACTCATAATTTGCTTTATAATCGAATTTTGCATTTGTTCCTTTTGTTAAATCAAAGAATGGTGTCTCTAACGTTGTATGCATATCATCGCCTCTTGTACTATAATATGCATGCTTTCCAAACTCCGGTTTAATCGTTTCAACACTTTTACCTGGTAAGTTAACACGTACAACGCCTGGACGATTTGATTTCGTAACACTTTGATCAATATAGGTAGGAACTCCCACACCACTCTTAATTTTATCGTAATCTACTTCTAATATTTTTGCCCAGTTGCCACCCATATTCTTTTGTAAGAAATCTTTATTTTGTGGTGAAAAACTTGTCGGCTCCGTTCCTGCGATTTTTCCTGTCCAACTACCTCCACTCATTAATGACCAAGCTTCGACAGGTGAACCATTTCCAGTATATTTCGTGTCATATTCATCTGGTAATCCAAGATCATGTCCAAATTCATGCGCAAACACACCTACAGCTCCATCTTCTGGTTCAATTGTGTAATCATGTGCTGCTACTTTTCCACCAAAGTAATCTACTTTTGATTTTGTACCTTCAATCGCTACTGGATCTACTGCTAATTTTGAACGATGTGACCAGATCGCATCATCACCTAATTTACCACCACCTGCTTCTTGACCAACACCAGCATGGATTACCATTAAATGATCAATTACACCGTCAGGTTCATTTTGATTCCCATCCCCGTTTGTATCATACCTATCAAACTGATCAAACTGAGATAAATCTAGTCCTTTCTCAGCAGCTGCATGCAAAGCTTCTTTCACTAAATCACGTGCACCTTTCGGACCTTTATTATCATGACCACTGCTACCATCAGCTCCATAATCAGATGCTTTTCCTGGAACTGTTAGCCACTCCGTTACATATCCGTCTGTCGTATAACTACCACCAGACTGCTCTTCATAGTATTGTTTAAACGTTTTTACTTTTGAACCATCAAATAATGTATAAGGCTCCTTACCGAACAACATCTTTTGATAATGTTCTCTACTAAAGTCTTTCGAATACATATAACCTGGTGTTTGATCAATATTATTATGTTTATAATCACTAAATTCAACGAGTAGCACTAATACTTTATCCGATCGAACAGATCCTTTATATGGAGCTTGCTTTGCTTTTGAAGTTGGAACTTGCCCATTTAATTGCTTTTTATTTGGTTCTGGCTTTTGCTCAAGATTAATATTTTTTTCAGTCTTTTTTACATTTTCCTTTTCTTCCATCTTTTTCTCTTTTACTTTTTTTGTGAAATCAGACGTTTCTTGTGAGTGAGCATCTGGAAGAATTTCTTTGTTCGCCTGATCTCCTTGTTTCTTTTCAATATATTGCTCGACAGCCTTTTTCGTCTCTTCTTTAGAAGATGCTGGATTAATTGTTCCTCTTTCTTTCAAAGCTTCCGCTAAACGATCTTCTTGAATTAAATTGTAATCAATTGGCGTTGTAGACACATTCTCTTTCTCTTTTGCTGGCGTTTCTGCATATGCTAACGGCGCACTCATTACAGATGTGCATCCGATAATTGCTGCAATTGCTAATGATGACAACACTTTAAATGGGGCTTTTCTTCTCATTCCATTTCTCTCCTTTTATAAAACTTAAAATTCAGATAAATCGGTGCGTTTTTGTCGAAATCTCTGTTTACTACCCTCCCTATATAAAAAGACATAAATCTATAAACATTAAACTTTCTGTTATAGAATCATGCCCTCCAGTTTTCTGGTCAGACCCTCTATCTGTTTATCCCTTGGTTCAACTAATAATCAGTGTGCTGATGAACAAAGCCCCCACTGATTAAAGTTTCACTTTATATCGAAATATGAAAAATAAAGAGTTATGTGATATATATTAAATATCTTATATAAAAAATTTAAAAGACAATATGCAAAATTGCATGAAAATTCTTTTAAATAAAAAAAGAATCCTAGTCAATTAAACTAGGATTCTTGATTTTCTATTATTTCTCTTTTGTTTTTTCCCAATCAGCTAAGAATTTCTCAATTCCTTGATCTGTTAATGGGTGCTTCACTAATGAAGCAATTACGTTTGCTGGGATTGTTGCAATATGTGCACCGTTTAATGCTGCATCAGTTACGTGAACGCTGTGACGTACAGATGCTGCAATGATTTCTGTTTCGATGCCATGAATTGCAAAGATTTCTGCGATTTGACGAATTAAATCCATACCGTTATGACCGATATCATCTAAACGACCTAAGAATGGTGAAACATATGTTGCACCAGCGCGAGCTGCAAGTAATGCTTGAACTGCTGAGAATACTAATGTAACGTTTGTACGAATTCCTAAATCTGAGAATGCTTTTACTGCTTTTAAACCTTCTGTTGTCATTGGAACTTTTACAACAACGTTTGGAGCAATCTTCGCTAATTCTTTTCCTTCTTCAATCATTTTATCAGCTTCTAAGCTAATTACTTCTGCACTTACAGGTCCTTCTATAAAGCTGCAAATTTCACGAATACGCTCATGGAAATCTACGCCTTCTTTTGCTACAAGTGATGGGTTTGTCGTTACTCCAGCTACTACGCCTAATGCATTTGCCTCTTTAATTTCGTTAATGTTTGCTGTATCAATAAAGAATTTCATTTGTTATTCTTCCTTCCTAATTTTCATTTTATATTTATTTATTTTTCTTAATAAGCTCTAATTCAATCGGAATAGATTTGTCCACTTTTTTACCTTGTGTTATCTCTTTTGCTGTTTGCATCGCCTTCTCTCCGATTAATTCCGGTTTTTGAGCGACTGTTGCAGCCATACGCCCATCGTTAACCGCTTTCACAGCATCTTCTGTTGCATCAAATCCAACAACTACCACATCTGTTTTTCCAGCAGACTTCAATGCTTCAAGTGCACCTAATGCCATCTCGTCGTTATGCGCAAACACGGCTTTAATATCACCATTTGCTTGCAAAATGTTTTCCATAACAGATAATCCTTTCGCTCTATCAAAATCAGCCGCTTGTTTTGCAACTACTTTTAAAGACTTATCGGCTACGTTATGGAATCCTTTCCCACGTTCACGAGCAGCAGACGATCCAGGGATTCCTTCTAACTCAGCAACGTTTGCTCCTTCGCCGACTAATTCACGAATGTAATCACTAGCCATTTGACCACCTTCGATATTATTAGATGCAATGTGAGAAACAACCTTACCTGAATTCGCAACGCGGTCTACTGTAATAACAGGAACATTTGCTGCATTTGCCGCACTTACCGCTGAAGCAACAGCATCTGAATCGGTCGGATTAATAACAACTACATCGACACCCTTTTGAATTAAATCTTCAACATCGTTCGTTTGCTTCGCTGCATCATTTTGCGCATCAACAGCAATCAATTCGATGCCGCTATCTTTCGCTTTCTTTTCTGCACCCTTTTTCAAAGTTACAAAGAAGGGATTATTTAAAGTTGAAACAGAGAATCCAACTTTAATAGTTTTATTTCGACCTTTATCGCTAGAATCCTTTGCCCATTCTGGTGGTTCCATTGAACAACCAGCAGTAATGACCATAATACATGCAACGAGTATAAGTAACCATTTCTTCATGAACTGTCCCTCCATTACGCTTCTTTTCGGCGATCAATTAATACAGCTAGTAAGATTACAAGTCCTTTTACAACTTGTTGGAAGAAAGAAGATACACCTAATAAATTTAAACCGTTATTTAGTACACCGATAATTAGTACACCGATGAATGTACCAACAATCCATCCTCTTCCCCCAGAAAGACTTGTTCCACCTAATACAACTGCTGCAATTGCATCTAATTCGTAAGAAGTACCTGCAGTCGGCTGTGCAGAATCTAGTCGTGATGTTAAGACAATACCTGCAAGCGCTGCCAAAATTCCGGAAAGACCGTAAATCATTACTTTAATTCTCGTAACATTAATACCTGATAGTGCTGCTGCTTCTTCATTTCCACCAATTGCAAATGTACGACGGCCAAATGTCGTTTTCTTCAAAATGAAGTACAGTACTGCGAAAGCGATCATCATTGTAACAGCTGGTACCGGAATACCAAGAAAATAACCGCGGCCAAACATTTGGAACATTAAATGATCACCAAGACCAGTGATCGGACGTCCGTCCATATAAACAAGCGTCAACCCACGAAAAATAGTCATTGTTGCTAAAGTTGCAATAAATGGAGCTACTTTTCCTTTCGCAATGATGATACCGTTTACAATTCCCATTACAAGACCTGCTAATAGTCCAACTGCCATTGCAAGGAACGGATCCATGCCACTTGCCATCATTCCAGCAACAAGTGCACTTGATAATGCTAAAATAGAACCTACCGATAAGTCAATACCCCCTGTTAAAATTACAAAGGTCATTCCGAATGCAATAAGCGCATTAATCGATACTTGACGCAGTATATTAAATAAATTTGGAATTTCAATGAACGCTGGATTTAAAGCTGTAATTACGACGATAATTAATACTAAACCGATTAAAGAACCGAGTTGTTGTAATACATTCCCCTTCTTAGCCATCCTTACTCTCCCCCTGTAGCTAGTGCCATAATAGACTCTTGTGATGCCTCATCTTTCCCTAAAATGCCGCCGACTTTTCCTTCATGAATAACAAGAACTCGATCACTCATCCCTAAAACTTCCGGAAGCTCAGATGATACCATAATAACGGCATCGCCTTGCTCTGTAAGCTTATTCATGATAGAGTAAATTTCTTTTTTCGCTCCAACATCTACACCTCTTGTTGGCTCATCTAAAATGAGTAATTGCGGATGAATGCCTAGCCATTTTGCGATTACAATCTTTTGCTGATTTCCACCAGAAAGAGATTTCACTGCCTGCTCTCCGCTAGATGCTTTCACATTAAGAAGCTTCATCATATCTTCTGTAAACTGTTGTTCTAGCTCGTTGCTCAGAACACTTCCCTTTGAAAGACTTTCTAAATTCGGTAACGATAAGTTTTCTCGAATTGAGAAATCTAACACTAACCCTTCAGATTTTCTATCTTCTGTAATGAAAGCAATTCTTTGTCTAATTGCATCTATCGGACTATCAATCTTTACTTCTTGTCCATTTATAAAAATTTGTCCAGAATCTAAAGGTTCATAACCAAATATCGCTTTCATAATATCAGTGCGACCAGCCCCCATCAAACCAGCTACACCAAGGATTTCACCTTTCCTCACTTGAAACGAAACATTTTCAAATTTCCCTTTCTTCGTTCCGTTACGCATTTCAAAAATGACATCACCAATTTGACTATTTCGCTCTGGGTAACGTTCACCAATGCTGCGCCCCACCATCATACTCACTACTTCATCAAATGATGTTTCTGGAATTAATCTCTTTCCAACGTATTCTCCATCACGCAAAATTGTAATGGCATCACATATTGAGAAAATCTCTTCCATACGATGCGAAATGTACACGAATGAAACACCTTCTTTACGTAACTTATTGATTACTGTAAAGAGCGTTTCGATTTCACGATCCGTCAGTGCCGCAGTAGGTTCATCCATAATAATAACGCTCGCGTTTGTCATTAACGCTTTCGCAATTTCGATAATTTGCTGTTGTCCAACCGATAGTTCCTCTGCTAACATAGCACCTCTTACATGCAATCCTAGCTCTGCTAGTTGCTGCTGCGCAATCGCGTTCATTTGTCGAGTGCGTAAAATACCTGTTTTCCCATACATTAACTCTTTACCAAGAAACATATTTTCAGCTACTGTTAAATTCGGCAATATGTTTAGTTCTTGATGTATAAATGCGATGCCGTACTCTTCAGCTTCTTTCGCATTTTTAAAGGTGCGCTCTTGCCCATCAATCGTGATTGTCCCATCATCTTTTTTGTATACACCTGTTAAAATCTTCATGAGCGTTGATTTACCCGCTCCATTTTCCCCCATCAATGCATGGACTTCTCCTGTTTCAATCATAAACTGTGCATTCTTCAAAACAGGATTGCCATTGAACGCCTTTGAAATGTTTTTCATTTCAATATGCATTCCCATCACTTCCCTTTATTAAAAAATCACGCCTGCATGTAAAATTACATTTGCATAAGGCGTAGCCTCGCCTGTACGAATAATCGCCTTCGCTTTCTTTGTATGCTCTTTAAATTGTTCATGAGATACATACTCAAATGCTGGTTCTATTAATTTTTGCTCGATCTCTTTATTTACTTCCGCATTATTTATAATGACTTCTTCTGCTAACGTCACTTTTTCGATTGCCATATCATCAGCTACAACTTGTAACACCTCTAAAAAACTCGGTTTTCCAATCTCAACAGCTAAATCAATTCGTTTTACTCCATCCGGAATCGGTAACCCGCAATCAGCAATTACAACCGTATCTGTATGCCCAAGTGAAGCAAGGACTGCCGCGATTTCACTGTTTAATACACCATGCTTTTTCATCCAACAATCACCTGCACTTCACGTACTCGATTTCTCGTTGGCATACCGCCCTGTGCTCCAAGTTTCGTTACAGAAAGACCACCGGCAATATTCGCGAAACGAATTGCTTTTTGAAGTGTCTCTCCTTCAGAAAGTGCAACTGCTAACGCACCATTAAATGTATCACCAGCTCCAGTTGTATCCACTACATCAACAGCAATGCTAGGAACATGTACAATCTCCGTGCCATTATGGAAACGAACACCGTTAGAACCTTCTGTCATCAATAATTTATTTGGATACTTCGCCAATAAATCTTCAATTGGTGATGTAAAATCATCTAATACAATGCGGCACTCATGTTCATTTGGCGTAATATAAGTTGCTTTTTCTAAAATTTCTTCTGATAAAACTTGTGCTGGCGCTGGATTCAACATAACAGGAATATTATGTTCCTCACAAATAGCCAATACATATTTTACTGTTTCAAGTGGAATTTCTAGTTGAAGAACAACCATATCCGCTTTTACAAGAAGGTCTTTGGAGCGATCTACAACTGACTTATTTACAAGAGCATTTGCCCCTTGTACGACAACAATACTGTTATCTTCTTCTGCTAAAACGATATGAGCAATTCCTGTCGTTCTATCTGTAACCGGTACCACATAATCGATAAAAATGCGTTCGTTCTCTAAATTTTTTCTAACTACTGTTCCATAATCATCATTTCCTACCGCTCCAACCATTGCTACATTTGCTCCTAACCTAGCTGCAGCAACTGCTTGGTTTGCCCCTTTCCCTCCTGGGATTGTATGAAACGCTTCACCAATTACTGTTTCTCCTGCTTTCGGCCGTTTTTTTGAAACAGCCACTAAGTCCATTGAAATGCTTCCTACTACTGCAATATTTGGCATCTGTTTCATCTCCTTACTTCGTTGTATTTCGTTCTATAATTTCAATCGGCAAACGATAGTGTTTCTCTTCTAATGTATTTCCTTCCATTTGCTCTAACAACAACTCTGTTGCAATTTTCCCCATTTCATATATCGGTTGTGCAACTGTTGTAATAGATGGATACATCATTTCTGTTAAAGAAATTCCATCAAATCCGATAATTTGTAAATCATCTGGAATGGCAATCCCCTTTTGAAGTACAGCCTTTACAATACCAATCGCAATTAAATCATTCCCAGCAACAATACCATCAATATGCGGGTATTCTTCTAATAATTCCATCGCTACACGCTCACTATTTGCTGGCTCAAACGTACTCTCCGCAATCATATACGAAAGGTTATTTTGCGTAATAACGTCTACAAAACCTTCAAAACGTTCATTTGCAGTACTCACATCACGTGGACCGCGAATATGTGCAATATGTTTACATCCTTTATCTAGTAACAACTTTGTCGCAGCCTGACTTCCTGCATAGTTATCTGCATATACAGTAGGAATACGCTCATTAAACATACGGTCAATCGCAACAACCGGGACAGATAAATTCATGTAATTAACACTATTTTGTGGATTTGTTGCTACAATAAATCCATCTACATTATTTTGTCTAAGTACATCAATGTATTGTTTCTCTTTTTCTAAACTTTCATCAGAGTTACAAAGGACAACTGTGTAACCTTGTTTATGTGCTACATCTTCTACGGCACGTGCAACTTCTGGAAAGAACGGATTCACGATATTTGGAACAACTAAGCCAATTAAACGAGACTTTTTATTATACAGTGAACGCGCTACTGTACTAGGCTTATAATCTAACATCTCAATTGCACGCTCTACCTTTTTTAATGTATCTTCGTGAACATATCCATTTTTATTTAAAACTCTGGAAACGGTCGCAACAGATACTCCCGCTAATTTCGCAACGTCTTTAATCGTACTCATTCTCTTTTCTCCTCATTTCATGTAACCGTTTACAGAAAATAATATAACGTATTTCTAAAAATACGTCAATCATTTCTCACTAAAAAGCTTTTAAGGTTATACTCAAAAAAGCACCGCCATAAGGCGATGCTTCTTCATTACGAGTATGATACAGTTTTTTCTTTTTCTTCTACAGCAGGCTCTTCAGCATCTTTTTTACGATCTGATAGTTTAATTTTTTGTAAGAAAATCGTAAAAATGGCACCTACTACGATAAATACTAATCCTGTTAAGAATACAGTATGAAGCGAGTCTACTAAAGAGTTTTTCAAAATAGGTACAATGCTGTTAGCAAACGCTTCTGGCATTTGTTTTAATGCCTCTGGGCTAAATAGCATCGAATATAAACCTTGTGAATCTGTGTGAATCATATCTTTAAATTTCGTTACCATTTGTCCCGCTTCTTTCGGGAATGTATCTAATACAGGTACTAATTTATTTGTTAACGTTGTACCTGAAGTGTTATTCATAATTGATCCTAAAATTGTAATACCAAATGTTCCACCAATTTGACGGAAGAACTGACTTGATGACGTTACGACACCAAGGTCTTTTTTCGGGAAGCTTTCTTGTAACGCTAATGTTAATGTCGGCATTACAAGACCCATTCCTAAACCGATAACCATCATATAAGAAGTAGCTGTAAGCTTCGTTGTGTGCATATCCATCGTTGTTAATAACCAGAAACCACCGGCCATAATAAGCATACCTGCGATAATTTGTGGTTTTACACCAACTTTTAATACAAGTTGCCCACCGATAATACTCATTACAATCATTGTAATCATCATTGGAGTCATAATTGTTCCTGATTCAGCAGCACTTACTCCTACAATACCTTGCATGAAGAATGGTACGAACATAATCGCGCCGAACATTCCAATACTCATAAAGAATCCAATCGCATTCAGTATTGTAAATGTGCGATTTTTAAAGAAATGCATTGGTAAAATCGGCTCTTCAGCTTTCGTTTCAACAATAACAAAGCTAACGATACCAATTACAGCTAGTGCGAATAAACCGATAATTTGCCAAGAATCCCATGCATAATCTTTTCCGCCAAACGTTAGCGCAAGTAATAAACTTACAACACCTAGAATCATCGTAAAGATTCCAGCGATATCAATTTTAATTGGTCCTGTTTGTTTATGTGATTTTAATCCCATTGCAATAAAGATTGTTGCTAAAATACCAACCGGTAAGTTAATGTAGAATACCCATCTCCAGTTCACTGCATCTACAATCCAACCACCAACTTGTGGTCCAATTACAGAAGCAAGACCGTATAACGCACCAAAAATACCTTGCCATTTCGCACGTTCTTTTCCCGTGAACATATCTCCAATAATAATCATAGCCATTGGCATCATAATACCGCCACCAAGACCTTGAATACCACGGAAAATAATTAATTCTGTCATACCATTCGCCATACCACATAACGCCGAACCAATCATGAAAATAACTAGCCCTGTTATATATACGTTACGACGACCAAGTAAATCCGCTAATTTACCTGCAATTGGTACAACTGTCGTTGATGTTAACATATAAGCTGTCGTTAACCATGTCATTAAACTTAATCCGCCTAGGTCACCGACGATACGTGGCATTGCTGTACCAACAATTGTTCCATCTAATGCAGCAAATAGCATCGCGATTACTAAACCGATTAACAACAACTTTCTATTTTGATTTTCTTGTTGCTCCATGTAATCTCCTCAATTCCTCTTAGTTATTCTCTTTTTTCTCTTGTGTCCCGCAAATAATTGTTTCTAACTTCTCAAAGAGACGTAATAAATCTTCTCTTTCTTGCAACTCTAAATGTGAAAAGTATTTTGCAATATGCTCGTTGCGAGCTGTCATTGCCTCTTCTACTCTAGCTTTCCCCTTTTTCGTTAACTCGATGATGACAACACGACGATCATCTTTGTCGTGATAGCGTTCTACAAGTTCTTGATCGATTAGACGATCAATCATCACTGTAATCGCGCTAGGCTTCACATACATCTTTTTTGCTAATGTTGTCGCTCTTGAAACCCCATAATGATCTAAAATCTTTAAAATATAAAACTGCGGTGGTGTAAGTCCTGTTGCTTGCATTTGTTCTAATAACTCCGTCTGCATTTTCTTTCCAATCGAAAAGGCAAGAGCTTGAATTTTATCGATATGCTTCATATCATTTGGCATGTTATCCACCTCTTATTTAAACAATAAAATATTTAACGTATTTAAATATTAATCCCACGAATAAAATCCGTCAATACTTTTATTCATAAAAACGTTTACATTTTTGTCACAAAGTTGTATAATTTTCGACGAAGTTAATATTGACAGTCACGGAGAAACGGAGTACACGGCTATGAATCATAAAAAAGGAAACTTTTTTATATTTCATGGCCTTTTTATATTCTCTGTCTTAAAACGCTTCGAATTAATTAGGGGAGGATTTTCATTTTATGTTTTTCACACAATTATTTAAACCTGCGCCCCACGCGGAACGCTTACCAGCTGATCGCGTTGATAGCGAATACCGTAAATTACGTTTACAAGTATTCTTAGGTATCTTCATCGGTTATGCAGGTTACTACTTTGTTCGAAAAAACTTTTCACTAGCAATGCCATACTTAATCGAACAAGGCTTTAGTAAAGGGGAACTTGGGGTTATCCTTTCAGCAGTATCTATCGCTTACGGATTAAGTAAATTCTTGATGGGTATCGTATCCGATCGTTGTAATCCTCGCTACTTTTTAGCAGCTGGGCTATTTTTATCAGGTATCATTAATATTATTTTCGGCTCATTTTCTTTCATTACAACGAGCATTATACTTATGTTTGTACTTCAGTTTTTAAATGGATGGGTACAAGGTATGGGATGGCCTCCTTGTGGTCGTACGATGGTTCACTGGTTCTCTATTAGCGAACGTGGTACAAAAATGTCTATTTGGAATGTCGCTCATAATGTCGGCGGCGCGCTTATGCCTTCTCTTGTAACATTAGGCTTATACTTCTTCGCAGATGACTGGAAAAGTATTTTTTACTTCCCAGGTATTCTTTCAATTTTAGTTGGTATTTATGTATTAATTACGATGAAAGATACGCCTCAATCTTGTGGACTACCTTCTATTGAAGAGCATACTGGAGAATACCCACCAGATGAGAAAATAAAAGATCGCGAACGCGAACTTTCGGCAAAAGAAATTTTATTTAAATACGTACTAAACAATAAGTTTTTATGGTACATCGCTATTGCGAACGTTTTCGTATATTTCGTACGTTACGGCGTTGTAGACTGGGCTCCTACTTATTTAGTAGAAGAAAAAAGCTTTACTCATAGTAGCTCACGTACTGCTTACGCTCTATATGAATGGGCTGGTATTCCAGGTACACTTCTTTGCGGATGGATGAGTGATAAACTATTTAAAGGACGTCGTGCACCTGCTGGTATTTTATTTATGGTTGGTGTATTTATCGCAGTTCTTGTTTACTGGTTAAACCCTCCTGGTAATCCAATGGTTGATAGTATCGCACTTGTCGCAATTGGATTTTTAATTTACGGACCGGTTATGCTAATTGGTCTACACGCTCTAGATTTAGCACCAAAGAAAGCTGCTGGAACTGCAGCAGGCTTAACTGGATTCTTCGGTTACTTAGGCGGAGCTGCTTTCGCTAGTGCCGCTATGGGCTTTATCGTAGATGCATTCGGATGGGATGGCGGATTCATCTTATTACTTGCATCTTGCATACTTGCAATGTTCTTCCTTGCCCTTACTTTAAATACAGGGTCAACAAAACAAAAGCAAGCTTAAGTACAAATATTATACTTATCAAAAAAAGAGAGACCATTCTTTCCAGAATGCCTCTCTTTTTTCTACATATAAATCTTTTTTCTTACAAAAGATTTATTTTCCTCTCATATATATGTTAGCGCTTCCAAACAACTTCAACACCTAATACAACTGCATTCAAATTTTATATAAAAAGATTTTTGAATATTTTTTCAACTTACCCTTGTCAAACATTGTCAATTTATATTAAAATAACAACAACATACAAAATATTTAGTTTTTTCAGAAAAGATGGAGGGATAGCCATGAAGAATCCACTTCTTCGTATTGAAAACTTGCAAACTTCCTTTCGTATACAAGATCAGTATCATGCAGCAGTTGATGATGTATCCTTAACTGTTCATGAAAATGAAATTGTTGCTATCGTTGGTGAGTCAGGATGCGGAAAAAGTGCACTTGCCCTTTCCATTATGCGATTGCATAATGAAGCAAATACAAAATTACAAGGGCAGCTTTACTATAGAGATAAGGACTTACTGACTATGTCAGCCTCAGAGATGAATAAAGTGCGTGGATCAAATATGGGAATGATTTTCCAAGAACCCCTTACAGCACTCAACCCTCTTATGACGGTCGGCAAACAAATCGAAGAAAATTTAAATTACCACACAAACCTTTCAAAAACAGAAAAAAAAGAACGCACCATAGAACTACTCCATCAAGTTGGTATTCCAAAACCAGAACTTACATATAAACAATACCCACACGAATTATCTGGCGGAATGAGACAAAGAATTGTTATCGCAATTGCAATTGCTTGTAAGCCAGGGCTCATTATTGCAGATGAGCCAACAACTGCACTTGACGTAACAATTCAAGCACAAATTCTAGAACTACTAAAATCTATTCAAGAACAAACAAAAATGGGTGTCATTTTAATCACCCACGACCTAAGTGTTGTCGCTGAAACAGCCGATCGCGTTATCGTTATGTATGCAGGACAAATTGTAGAAACGGGTAAAGTAGAAGAGATTTTTAATAATCCTCTTCATCCATATACTCGTTCCCTATTAAACTCAATTCCATCCGCATATGCTGAAAAAGAAAAATTACATGTTATTCAAGGCGTTGTACCTACATTAGCTAAGTTACCGCGCACAGGTTGTCGCTTCCAAGCACGAATTCCATGGATTAGGCCCGATCAACATGAAGAGAACCCAATCCTACACGAAGCAAAACCAGACCATTGGGTACGTTGTACTTGCTACAAACACTTCAACTTCCAACATAAGAAAGGAGATGACGTAACTCATGGCACTGCTTAAAGTAGAAGATTTAAAGGTACACTTCCCAATTAAAGGTGGTTTCTTTGGACGTACGTTAGATTATGTACGAGCTGTTGATGGCGTAAGTTTCGAATTACAGCCTGGTGAAACGTACGGAATCGTTGGTGAATCAGGTAGTGGAAAGTCAACAACAGGTAAAGCAATTATGCATTTAACGAAAGCGACAAATGGTAGCATCCATTTCAATAATAGAGATTTAACAAAATTAAGTCGCTCTGAGCTACGTGAACAACGAAAAGATATTCAAATGATTTTCCAAGATCCCTATTCATCATTAAATCCGAAAAAACGTGTTCTCGATATTATTGCTGAACCTATTCGAAATTTTGAAAGGCTCTCACCTGATGAAGAACGTAGAGCTGTTCAAGATTATCTCGATAAAGTTGGCTTAAATCCGGAGTCTATTTATAAATACCCACATGAATTTTCCGGTGGACAAAGACAGCGGATTGGTATTGCACGCGCTCTTACTTTAAAGCCGAAGCTTATTATTGCGGATGAACCAGTATCTGCGCTTGACGTCTCTGTACAGGCACAAGTATTAAACTTTTTACAAGATTTACAAACTGAGCTCGGACTAACATACTTATTCATTAGTCATGATTTAGGTGTAATTCGTCATATGTGTGACCGTATCGGTGTTATGTACCGCGGACGCATCGTCGAAGAAGCAACTAGTACAGAAATTTATAATAATCCGCAACATATTTATACGAAACGCCTAATATCAGCAATTCCTGATATTCGTCCTGAGAATAGAGAGAGACAGCGTAAGCTCCGTCAACAAGTAAGCTCTGAATACGAGAAATCATACGAAAATTATTTCAATGAAAACGGTCGGGCTTATGATTTAAAGCCAATCTCGCCAACGCACCGGGTGGCATTACCATAAGGGAGTGATAAAACATGTGGAAATTTATACTACGTCGATTATTAGTTATGATACCGCAATTATTCGTATTAAGTATTCTCGTCTTCGCACTTGCGAAAGCGATGCCTGGTGATGCTTTAACCGGTAGAGCGATGGATCCAAGTGCCGACCCAAAAGTAATTGAAGAGCAAAGAGAAAGACTCGGATTAAATGATCCTATTACAACACAATATGTACGTTGGATTACAAACGTTGCTCAAGGGGATTTTGGTGTCTCTACTATACATAAAATTCAAGTAACAGATTTATTAGGTGAACGCCTTGGAAACACAATTACATTATCGCTTGCTATTTTAATTCTTACCTATTTAATTGCCATCCCACTAGGGGTTATTAGCGGTCGCTGGAATAACTCTTGGATGGATCGGATTATTACACTATATAACTATCTTGGTTATGCAACACCGCTATTTATTTTCGCACTAATTATGCTCTTTGTATTCGGATTTCAACTTGCTCTTTTCCCGACTGGAGGCAGTGTCGATCCTCAAGTAGTTGATGGTACCTTCGCTTATTATATGAGCAAATTAAATCACCTCCTGTTACCTGCAATATGTGGTGCACTTATTGGAACTGTTAGTACAGTCCAATATTTAAGAAGTGAAATTATTGATACAAAAATTAAAGATTTTGTACGTACAGCTAGAGCAAAAGGTGTACCAGAGTCACGAATTTATTCTAAACATATTTTACGTAACTCTTTCTTACCAATTGCAGCTTTCTTAGGTTATGAAATTACTGGTTTAATTGGTGGATCAATCTTCTTAGAAAGCATAAAGAGTTACCCTGGACTCGGTCAACTCTTTATGCAATCTATCACGCAGCGTGACTTTAGCGTTATTACTTCTTTAGTAATGCTTACTGGTTTTGCAACGTTACTTGGAACACTCCTTTCTGACATTATTCTAAGCATCGTTGACCCACGAATTCGAATTGATTAATAGAAAGGAGCAGACGTTATGTTGGCCAATCCAGAAAAACAAACAGAAATAATTCAATATGAGAAAAGCCCATCAGGTTTCTCTATTATGTGGAGAGAATTTCGTAAAGATAAATTAGCAATGTTTTCACTTGTCTTTCTTACTCTTCTACTACTAGGTGTTTATATAACCTCATTTATTATGAAACAAGAAGATATTGTACGAGTAGACTTATTTGCAATATATTCACCACCTTCTGCTGAACATTTGTTAGGTACAGACTATGGAGGACGCGATATTTTTGGACAACTTATAATCGGTACACGTAACTCATTTACAATTGGTTTAGTTATTACCGCTATCACTTGCTTTATCGGTATGACTATCGGCCTCATCGCAGGTTACTTTGGCGGAAAAATTGACAATATGATTATGCGTATTATTGACTTTATTATTGTTTTACCGTTCTTAATGATCGTAATTGTTTTCATCACAATTGTGCCAAAATTCAATGTCCTTACATTTATTTTGATTATGAGCATGTTTTTATGGACTGGGAAAGCACGTTTAATCCGCTCAAAAGTACTAGCGGAAAAAGAGTTAGATTATGTATCAGCTTCCAAAACATTAGGAACACCTAATTGGAAAATTATAACTTCACAAGTATTACCTAATTTAAGTTCTATTATTATCGTAAGTGTCACATTAAACCTTGCGGGGAATATCGGTATCGAATCTGGACTAACATTTTTAGGCTTTGGTCTCCCAGAAAGTACACCGAGTCTCGGGACACTTGTTAGTTATGCAACAAACCCAGATGTATTACAAGAGAAATGGTGGATTTGGTTACCTGCATCAATCATGATTTTAGTGTTGATGTTGAGTATAAATTTTATCGGCCAAGCGCTCCAACGTGCAGCTGATGCAAGACAAAGAAAAGGTTAAGGGGTGGAGAATTTATGAATAAACCAAAATTTATTAAAGTTCTAAGTACACTTGCAGTTTCAACATTATTACTCTCTGCATGCGGAGGAAACGGTAGCAGTGATAAGAAATCGAGTAGCCAGAAAAACGTTGAAACAAATAAATTTAGTTCACAAGTAAAAAATGATAAAAAAGAAGTGAAAGATGGATCTCTTACTTATGGACTTGTATCTGGTACACCATTTGCTGGTATTTTAAATCCTGTTGTGTATGAGAATGCTACTGACTGGGATATTATCACATTCTTTGATGACTCACTATTATGGACAGATAAGAACTATGAAATTACAAATAATGGCCCAGCTACTTTTGAGATTTCTGAAGATAAAAAAACAATTACAATAAAAATCAAAGATAATGTAAAATGGCACGATGGTAACCCAGTTACAGCTGAAGACTTAGAATATGCATACCTTGCAATCGGTCATCCAAAATACGAAGGTGCTCGCTATTCAAAACAAATGCCACTTATTGAAGGTATGGAAGATTATCACGCTGGCAAGGCTGACAAAATTTCTGGTGTAAAAGTAATTGACCAAAAAACTATTTCCATTACATATAAACAACCAAATCCATCAATGATTACTGGTGTTTGGACTTTACCACTTAATAAAAAATATTTAGGCGACGTACCAATTGAGAAACTAGCAGAATCTGATAAAGTTCGTAAAAATCCAATCGGTTTCGGTCCATTTAAAGTAAAAAAAATCGTTCCAGGTGAAGCAATTGAATTTGAACGCAATGATGATTACTGGGCTGGAAAACCTAAACTGAAAAATTTAACATTAAAAGTTGTTAATCCGTCTGTTGTAAACGCCTCATTAAAAAATGGTGATATTGATATCGCTGAAGTTAGCGCAGATCAATATCCAAATGTAAGTAAATTGAAAAATGCACAACTTATCGGAAAAACAGATTTATACTATAGCTACATCGGCTTTAAGTTTGGAACTTGGGATAAAGACAAAAAAGAAAATGTAACAAATGAGAATAATAAGTTTAAAGATGTACGCTTACGCCAAGCAATGGCTTATGCTATTGACCGTAAAGAAATCGGTGACAAATTATATCATGGACTACGCTATCCTGCTAATTCACCTGTTCCACCATCTTTACCGAAGTTCCATAATAATAATGTCGGGGCATATGATAAAGACGTTGAGAAGGCTAAAAAATTATTAGATGAAGCTGGATATAAAGATAAAAATAGTGACGGATTCCGTGAAGATCCAAACGGAAATGAATTTAAACTTAACCTTCTAGCAATGAGCGGAAGTGACACGAGTGAACCTCTTGCAAAATTATTTATCCAATCTTGGAAAGATATTGGTGTGAAAGTAGAGCTTGTTGATGGACGCTTACACGAACTAAACTCCTTCTATAAAATGGTTGAGGAGGACGATCCAAAAGTAGACTTATTCTCAGCTGCATGGGGCGTTGGTTCTGATCCAGATCCTTCTGGTGTTTGGGGTAAGAATGCTAAATTTAACAATGGTCGCTGGGTAAACGAACAGAATACTAAACTATTAGAAGATGGTATCTCTCCAGCGGCAATGGACGATAAATATCGTAAAGATGTATACGATAAATGGCAAAAACTTATCCACGATGAAGTACCATTAATTCCACTTCATTACAAGTTTGAATTAACAGGTGTAAATAACCGTGTTAAAGATTATGACGTTGCACCAGGTTCTAAATTAACATGGAAAGACGTTACTGTAACAAGCGAAAAAGCGGAAGTAGCTAAGTAAACAAAAATAGCTCTTAGCATTTACATACATGCTAAGAGCTATTTTTTATTTATAATCCTTTTCTTACCATTTATAACAACCAATTCCTTCCCTACTATAAAATCAAAAAATTTGATGAAACACCTTTATTAAAACAGCTAACGTAACAGATGCAGCAAATCCTCCTAGACAAATTAAGCTTACCCCTTGACTATATGACAAATTTTGAAATGATTTCATTGCTTCCATCCTCCCTCTCTCCCCTTTGATACTTTTATTTTACCAATGGGAAAAATTTCATAACATCGATTTCTCTAACAACTAACTTACAAATTTGTAAGTTAACATCTTTTCAACTTATATATCTAGTATTTCCACAAATGAGAGTTATTTATACATAAAAAAGACCTCAGTTATACTAAGGTCTTCAGTACATTCTATTTCATTTTATAATCATCACCGGACATTTCACTCGTTTTGCTATTTTATGACTGACACTACCAAGCACCATTTCTTGCAGTGTATTTAGCCCTCTGCTTCCAGCGATAACAAGATCTATATCTCCTGTATTTACATATTGAACAATTGTATCTCCAGGATCACCATGTAATATCGTAATTGTATAAGATATGTTCTCTTTCTTTAATAAAACTTCAATCTCTTTTAATTTATCTTTTCGACTAGCCGATATTGTTTCTAAATCTGTTTGACCTTGTATAATATCTGATTTTGCCGTTCTATTATCTACTACGTACACAACTTCAACATTTGTTTCTTCGCTACATTTCGCAATATATGTTGCATGTTCCGCTGCTCGAAGTGCATGTTCAGAACCGTCACACGCTAATATAATTTGTTTGTACATATGCTGAATCCCCTTTTCGTTATCCTACTCGTATTATATAATAAAGCCCCCTAAAAAGGAGGCTTTTAACTAGCAATTCTTTTATTATAAGTAGCCAAATTTGCAACAAGTTTTGAGCTACGTTCATTTAATCCTGTTATACTTACTTTCACACCACTTTGCTCATACTTCATGATAACTTTATCAATTGATGCCACTGCTGAATCATCCCATACGTGCGCATGAGTAAAATTCATTTCAATTTCTTTTACATCTTCATTAAATGAAAAATTATTTATGAAATCGGCTGTAGATACAAAGAAAAGTTGACCGTGAATTTCGTATATTTTCTTATTTTCAATATATAAATGTTTCACGTGAATCTTTGCCATATTGAATGCAAATAACACCGCACTAATTACTGTTCCGATAATTACACCTAATGCTAAATTATGTGTAATTAGGACAATCACAACTGTTACGATCATAACAAATGCGTTTCCTTTTGGTACTTTATGAATCATTGTTACAGAGTTCCAATCAAACGTTCCGATTGAAACCATAATCATAACCGCAACTAAAGCCGCCATTGGAATATGAACGACATAATCTCCTAAAACGAATAGTAATACGATTAAAAATCCACCCGCTACAAATGTTGATAGGCGACCTCGTCCACCTGATTTAATATTAATAACAGATTGTCCAATCATTGCACATCCTGCCATTCCTCCGAAGAAACCAGCGACGATGTTTGCAATCCCTTGACCGCGTGCTTCCTTATGTTTATTACTTTCCGTATGCGTCATATCATCTAAAACTGAAGCTGTTAATAATGACTCTAATAAACCGATAATTGCAAGCATAACTGCATAAGGTAAAATAATCCCTAATGTTTCTAATGTAAATGGCACATCAGGAATACTAAAGAACGGTAATTCTTTGGGCAGGCTTCCCATATCCCCTACTGTTTTCAACTGTAATCCGCTCATAAGTGCAATACTCGTCACAATAATAATTGAAATAAGCGTAGAAGGTACAACCGTTGTAATACGTGGAAATAAATATATAATTGCAAGTCCTAATACAACGAGTGCATACATTTGCCAAGTTGCATTTTTAAAATGCGGTAATTGCGCTGTAAAAACTAAAATTCCAAGTGAATTTAAAAAACCACTCATAACAGATTTCGGAACAAACTTCATAAATGAGCTCAGTTTGAACACGCCAAAAATAATTTGGACGATACCTGTTAATATTGTTGTAGCAAATAAATATTGCAAACCATGATCTTTAACAAGCGTTACCATTAATAATGCCATTGCACCTGTTGCAGCTGAAATCATTCCAGTTCTTCCGCCAACAAATGAAATGGTAACCGCAATACAAAAGGCTGCGTATAGTCCAACTGTCGGATCCACGCCTGCAATAACAGAGAAGGCTATCGCTTCAGGGATTAATGCTAAAGCAACGACAATTCCTGATAACACGTCCCCTCTCACATTAGAAAACCAGTCATTTTTTATCATTTGAAACAAAATACCACTCCTCTACTCCTTTATAATTTGATTTTCTCCATAAGAAAATCTAGCCGACTGCACGAAAGCTATTATATAACGAGTAGAAGATTTTTTGCTATGTAAAAGTTTCCTAAAGAAAAAGACGCTACCTTAGTAGCATCTTTTCTCATTTCATTAATGTCCACCGTGTCCTTGACCACTTTCCTGAACAATTTCTAACCTCTCATCTAGTATTCCTTGTGTTTCAAATGAAATATCACTCGTACTTCCTAATAAGAAGCCATGATTATATGGTCCAAGTGTTGGATCATCTTTAAACTTCGGCTGAATAGTAGCAAGGAAGTCATACACTGGTTGTGAATCTTTCCCTTCTTCTAACAAGACAACAGGTGCGTGTTTACCCATATGTGAAAAAGGTGCCCCAGCAACTGCTAAATCTGGTGTTTTGCTTGAAACAAATGATAAACCGTGACCAGGTTTTGTGAATCCCCAGCCAAATTTTGTTTTTTCATCTTTAAATTTAGCGAACGCAATCGAGTTTTCTGTAGGGGCCTCTCCACTAATACGCGTTACTTTCCCGTATTTGCTTAACTCTTTTTCTACTTCTTTTGAAACAATTTTTTCTGGCCCTAATACATATATATTTGCTTTATCTTTTCTCATTTTTAATGCCTCTATTGTCGCTTCTGGCACTTTATCCTTTTCTGTATAGAGTAGTGGTTCCGGCATATGAGAAATCCAGTTTACAGCGGGTGTTGTATATAAACGTCCTTCTTCTGCAGACGAACCGATAATAACACTATTTGGGTAGCTTCCTGTTATATCGGCATACTCCTTATCAACATGATTCGCAAATATAGCTGGGTCCGTTTCTTTTATTTGTTTTACTTTATAACCTTTCAATTGTTCAAGCGCGCTAGTACCTACATCTCCCATCACCATAATTTGTGTTCCATCTTTCGTTCCGATTGGATTTAATCGTTTTATTTCTTTTAACGTCATTTCCGGTATCTTTTCTTTTTCTATAAATAAAATCGGCCCGTTATTCGGATGATGAATAAGGTCTGCACTCGCAATACCTAATTGCCACTCGCTTGCTGGTACTAAAATAACAGCACCCGGCTGGTTCTCTTTATGGGTTGCTGGCCATATCGTTTGCGAAGTTAACACTGCCATTTGCAGGGGATCATTTGTATTTAACCTTGTTACATTTTTTAAACTTGTCGTTAATAAATCATTCGATGCCCCTTCGTTCATTTCTTTTGGCGCCGTTACCTCCTGATTCATTTTCATTTCCTTTTGCTCTGTTTTCTTCTCTTTTGTAGATTCATGGTTTTTATGGTCTGTATTCGTTTGTCCACATGCAGCAAGACCAACTGCTGTAATTATTGTTATCCCAAAAATTCGGGTCATTTTTTTCATTATACCGCCTCCGTATTAATCATTTTTGAGCCAATATGATTACCTAAAATGTAATTTCAACTCCACAATAACAAGCAATTCTGAAGAAATTATGCAGACACATCATAATCTGCACCATTTCTTCATGATTTTGCATTACACTTTAAGTAACGATTATAAATATGGAGGGCTCTCTATGATTGATATACTGCTCGTAGACGATGAACCGAGAATGCTTGAATTATTAACGCTTTATCTTACCCCAATTGGATATAACTGCGTATGTGCGACTTCAGGAGAAGAAGCTATTTTACATATAGAAAATCGAAACTTTAAATTTGTTTTACTCGATATTATGATGCCAAAGATGGACGGATGGGAAACGTGCAAAAAAATCCGATCTTTTAGTAACATTCCTATTATTATGGTTACAGCTCGTGATCAAACAGTAGATGTCGTTCAAGGATTAAAACTTGGAGCCGATGATTACGTAACGAAACCTTTCCATGAAGAAGAACTTTTCGCAAGAATTGAAGCCGTTTTAAGACGTACAAATGAACATAAACAAATCCAATATCACGGTATTGTATGGGATGAAACAAAACACTTCGTTTCTGTCCATAATGAAGAACTCCTTCTCACACCAATTGAATTTTCTTTACTCGGATTATTTTTACGCCATGTGAACTACGTATTAAGCCGTGATCAGCTCATCGAACGAATTTGGGGGTTAAACACAAATACAGAAGATCGCACAGTCGATTCACATATTCGTAATTTACGTGATAAATTGCGAAAAGCAAATTTCCCTATTGATCACCATTTAAAAACTGTTTACGGAGTCGGATATCGATGGGTTGATACTCTAGATTAAGGAGCAAAGCAATGAAGCGAATTTCTATTCAGCTCGGATTTTATTTTTTGATTGTTACACTTTTAATCGAAAGTGTTCTATTTGTCTCGCTTTATTATAGCCTTGTCAACAATAGAGTAAATGAAGAAATGACAGCTTTATTAAAGCGCGGAAATAGTCACAGAGATGTCCTTGAAAAGTATTTTGATAAGCAAACAATCTCCCATGTTGCACTAATGGAATCCGAAGCCGAAACTACTGTTGTTATTACAAATGCAAATAAGGAGGTACTAGCTAAATCCAATGAAATAAATACTACTATAAAAAAGCATATTGAAAAGATGCAAACACGGACAGATCATGACGGAGCAATTATAGAGAATCATTGGAAAACATCTAATTATATATGTACAGTTAGCCCCATTGTAGTGGCTGGAAAAACGGAAGGCTACGTATATATGTTTCTCGGGACGGAATCAATCGAGGAAATGGTTAACGGGCTAACAAGACAATTCATTATTGCCGGAGTCATTACGTTTCTACTAACAGCCATCACCATCTTTCTATTATCACGTTTGTTAACAAAACCATTGTTACACATGAAACATGCAACTGAAAAAATGAGTAAAGGCGATTTGTCCGTTTCGTTAACGACTACTCGAAATGATGAAATTGGTGAACTAGCATCATCTATTCAAACGCTCGCAAATGATTTACATTATATGAAAACAGAGCGAAGTGAATTTCTAGCAAGTGTTGCTCACGAATTACGAACACCATTAACATACGTAAGAGGTTATGCTGACATTGCTTTAAAAGAAAGCACCCCTCCTAAGCAACGTTTGCGATATTTATCAATTATAAAAGATGAGTCTGATTACATTACAAACTTAGTTCAAGATTTATTTTCACTTGCACAAATGGAACAACATAACTTTTCTATTCAAGTAAAGGAAGTGCATTTACACACCTTCCTTACTCGCATAGCTGAAAAAGTAAACGCCATGTATAAAGAAAGATACATTAAAGTTTCTTTCTCTTGTCCTCCTACACTGCTAGGAAACTTAGATGAGCAGCGATTTGAACAAGTTATAGTAAACATGTTAAATAACGCTTATAGACACTCAAAGGAGCATTCTTATATCAATATTTCTGTAATAGAGGAACATAAACGTGTTTCCATTAAAATTGAGGACGAAGGCGAAGGTATCCCGCCTGAAGACCTCCCTCACATTTTTGACCGCTTTTACCGTGTCGATAAAGCAAGAACACGATCTACAGGCGGAACTGGTTTAGGACTCTCTATCGTGAAGGAAATTGTAGAACTACACGGCGGGAATATTACAGTAACGAGTGAAGTCAATCACGGGTCTTGCTTTATAATTTCATTACCATCTATAAAGAAACACGACTATCATCAGTAGTCGTGTTTCTTTATCCCGCATTAACGGGCAGTAAGACCCCTACATCAAAATTCAGCGGAAGCAAAGAAGTTAGGTGGGGGATTAACTGCCCGTAAAAGCCCGATTGGTTCAACTAATAATCAGTGGGAGATGAACAAAACCCCCACTGATTAAAGTTTCACTTTATCATTTTACTTTATAATATAAATTTACAAATTGCCCAAAACGTTTCGTATCCGTTAAAGTTAAATTAATTTCTGGATTCTTTTCTTTAAATAATGGGACACCTGAGCCTAATATATGCGGTGTAATCGTAACAATATATTCATCAATTAGATTATTTTTAAAGAATTCTCTCAGTAGCTCTCCTCCACCAACCATCCATATTTTAGATCCTTCTTGTGCTTTTAACCTTTTTGTAAACTCCACTACATCTTCATTTACAAATTCCACGTTTCCGTCTGAACCTTTTTCTGAACGAGAAAAAACATAACATGCTTTATCTAAGTACGGGAATGTTTCCGTATGCTCTACTACATAATCGTACGTTTTCTTTCCCATAATTATTGTATCAATCGTTTCGTACATTTCTGTATAACCGTTATCTCCCTCTCCTTCCGTTTCCATTAACCACTCTAAATCATCATTTTCTTTCGCAATATACCCATCTAAGCTCGCCGCTATAAATAAAACTATTTCACGTGACATATCTTTTCCTCCTTGCATCTCATCTTGATAACATATGATGTAAACAATATACTAACAATAAAACACGACAATTTATGTCATGTTAAAAAGAAAAAAGGTGATACATTTGTCAAAAGCTAAACGCTTATTAGATATTCTTATATTTGCTTCTGCAAAAAAAGCATTTACAGCGCAAGAAATAGCTGATGAATTTAATATCTCCGTTCGTACGGTTCATAGATACATTTTAGATTTAAGTGAAATGGGATTGCCCATTTACGCTGAACAAGGTCGTAATGGAGGATATAAAGTATTAACGAATAAAGTCATTCCCCCTATTTTATTTACCGAAGAAGAAGCAGTATCCATCTTTTTTGCTTTTCAGTCTTTAAGCTACTACAGGGACTTGCCTTTTAACACAGAAATCAACTCCGTTACGCATAAACTGTATAACTCTCTACAACATGATGCACAAGCGAAAGTTGATAAAATACGTTCTTATATCGCTTTTTGGAATCCGAAGAGAACAATTGATACCCCTCTATTAAACAAAGTGTTAACCGCGGCTATCGAAAATAAAAATTTACACTTTCAATACGAATCTAAATCAGGGATAAAAACAAAACATGTTCATCCGATTGGTGTATATGCTCATGACGGGCTATGGTACTTACCGTCCTATGACTATGGCAGGAAAAAAGTATTACTATATCGCATCGATCGTATTCTTTCTATATTATCAACGGAAGAAAATGAGGATACATTCATGAATTTAGAAGAGTGGTTTGCCTCTAACTCTAACGTAGTACACAGTCCTACTCAGTTACATGTTTTACTGACAACAGAAGGCGTACGCCAATGTAAAAGCGTTCCTTACCTTGAGGAATTCGTTATAGTAAACGAGGATGGGACAGGATATATAAATTCAACAATTGATAAAGGTGAGATTAACTTTATTACTCCTTTATTTTATAGACTTGGAAAAGATGCAAAAGTGCTAGAACCGAAAGAATTGATAGATGGTTTACGTATACGTGCAAAAGAAGTTTTACATATGTATGAAGACGAAAAAAGCTGCTAAATATAAGCAGCTTTTTGTGTATTTGTTCCTATTGTTTTGACTGTTGACGAATATCAAACCACCAACGATGTTTCGCATTCATATTTTCAGTGTCGCCAGTCCCTCTGTAATTGAAAGCATCCAAAAAGATTGAATCTAGTTTATCCTCATCTACAAAATAACCTAGATTAACCTTTACAGTTTGTCCTGGTGTGATACTGCCAATATTGTAAAAGCTTTTTCCATCTCCGTGAGGTTCTAAGTAATCAACTTCGCCCGTCATAATATTTTTCTCGGCAATTCCATCTTCTTTAGCATAGTTCCATGCATTACCTTCAGATTTAAGCAGCTTTATAGATGGATGCATATAGATTTCTTCTGTCGCCTGTTTACCTATATTTTTCACTGTTGTTGTTAGGTAGACAAATTTAGGATGAATTAATTTTGATTCTACTAATTGATCAATTGAATCTTTACCATTTCCAATTTTATATTTGTCCCGTCTATATGGTATTAATTGTCCCCCTTGATCCAAAGCCTGATTCCTGCTTAGTATTCCTAAGCCAAGTTCATAAAAGTTCTCTTGTTTAAAATCTTTGATTGAATCAAATACTTCAACTTTTTCTATCACATATTCAACTTGGCTATCATCCATCGTTATCGTTACTGGAACCTTTTGCCCTACATGAAATAGTCGTTTACTATCTTTTTTCAAAGGAATAACCTTAGTTTTTTTAGGTTCCTCTGCTTTGCTAAAACGATTTTCATCATAATCTACTATATGTGATGCCTTTTCTTTTGACGTGGGCTCAAGTGAAATGTTCCCTAACACATCCATCATTTGTTCTTCGTTTATATCGGATCCAATATAACTTTCTAACATAATCCCTTCTTTCTCAAAAAAGAGAAATACCTTTCTATCGAACATTACATTGTTGTTTCCTGTTTCTTTATGGACAATTACTGCTTTCCTACCATTTATCTCTTTTTCTTCGTAACTTTTCGAATACAGAGTTTGAAAATCTGTATTTTCCCCTACCCTCCGAAGAGCGAATGAAAATCCTCCCATTGCGTAGTTATCTTTAAATGAATATTTCATAGCACTATCATCAATTGCTTCCATATTTTCTGGCAATTTACCAATCTTCAACTTATACCACTTATTACTCTTTTTCGAGTCCTTGTTTGTTACCGAAACATTTACTTCATAATTTTGTTTTTTAACAATCATATTATAAACTTTTACTGCACCAAAAACAGTTGTCGGCATACCAATTAATAAACAGGCAGCAGCGATTAACATACGATATCTTTTACGCTTTTTCTGAGGTTGTCCATCTTTCAACTTCATTTCCTCCATAAACAATTTCTTTTTGCGCGTATATGTATGTGAAAATTCATGTTGTTCTTCGGATTTATCAAAATCATCTAAAGCAATTTTTTCAGCAAGTTCATATATTTCTTTGGAGTTCTTTGAATTCGTCATGTTGTATACCTCCTATCATATTTTGGACTCGTTTTCGAGCGCGTTCAAACTGCTTGCGGACATTAGCCTCCGTAATCCCCATTACACTTGAAATTTCTTGATACGTTAAGTTATAGAAGACTTTGTACTTAAACACCTGTCTGTTAGATTCATTTAACTCTTTTAGCAATGTATCAATTTGAACCTGGGTGTTTTTGCCCATCCCCCCGAAAAGGGGGAATAAGGACAACAATACTTTATT